>NZ_AQPL01000122.1:0-13809 GCF_000395345.1 Cupriavidus sp. WS
CGCCGGGCGCCGACGGCTGCGCGCCCGAGCCGCATGCCGCGCCGGCCGCGCTGTGCGAGCACCTCGCGCGCCACGGCATCGTGGCCGCCATCCATGCCGCGCCGGGCGGCCAGCGGCCCGGGCCGCTGCTGCTGGGCGCGGTGCGCGAGCTGCGGGCCGACCTGCTGGTCGCGGGTGGCTACGGACACGCGCGCCTGCGCGAACTGGTCACGGGCGGCACCACGCGCACGCTGATGCGGCAAGCAGAGATTCCTGTGCTGATGTCGCATTGACTATCCCATCGACTATCCCATCGACTACCGCATCGACTATCCCGTCGACCGCGGCATCGACCGTCGCATCGGCGCCGGGCGGCGCGCGGCCGGCGGCACCGGCACCATCCGCGGCACGGCGGGCCGGGAACCCCACAAGACCATCATGACAATCGACTGGACGCATTTCACGCCGCTGCCGGCACTGGCCGGCGGCCTGCTGATCGGGCTGGCCGCGGCGCTGTTCATCCTCCTCAACGGGCGCATCGCCGGCATCAGCGGCATCGTCGGCGGCCTGTTGCGCCCGGCGCGCGGGGACGTGGCCTGGCGGCTGGCCTTCGTGGCCGGGCTGGTCGCGGCGCCGTTGTGCTGGCGCCTGTTCGCGGCGCTGCCGGAGATCCGCATCGAGGCCGGCACCGGCGTGCTGGCCGTGGCCGGGCTGCTGGTCGGGCTGGGCACGCGCTACGGCTCGGGCTGCACCAGCGGGCATGGCGTGTGCGGGCTGTCGCGGCTGTCGCCGCGCTCGCTGGCGGCCACGCTGGCCTTCATGGCCACCGGCTTTGCCACGGTCTACGTGGTCCGCCATCTGGTCGGGGCTTGAGATGGCCACGCCCATGACGACTCCCGATACCGCGTCCCACGGCGCCGCGCGCGTGGCTTCCCCGCTGTCTTCCCCGCTGTCCTCCCTGTTGTCGGCGCTGCTGGCCGGGCTGGTGTTCGGCCTCGGGCTGATCCTGGCCGGCATGGCCAATCCCGCCAAGGTGCTGGGCTTTCTCGACCTCGCCGGCGCCTGGGACCCGTCCCTGGCGCTGGTGATGGGCGGCGCCATCGCGCTCGGCCTGGTGGCGTTCGCGCTGGCGCGGCGCCGCCGCGTGTCGCTGCTCGGGCTGCCGATGCGATTGCCAGGCGCGCGCGGCATCGATGCGCGCCTCGTCGGCGGCAGCCTGCTGTTCGGCGCGGGCTGGGGCCTGGCCGGCATCTGCCCGGGCCCGGCGCTGGTGCTGCTCGGCGCCGGCGCGTGGCAGGGCGCGGTGTTCGTGCTGGCCATGCTGGCGGGCATGATGCTGTTCGAATGGCTGGAGCGGCGCGGGCGGACTTGCGCCGCGCCGGCGCGATGAGCGCCGTGGGGCCCGGCGAGGGCCGCGCGAGGGCCGAGGCGCGCATGGCCGGCGCGCACGACGGCGCCGGCGCGCCGACCAGGACCGAGGAGGCGCGCCGCAGCACGCTGGTGAGCGTCGGCGTCAATCTGCTGCTGACCGGCATGCAGATGGCGGCCGGGCTGTTCGCCGGCTCGCAGGCGCTGATCGCCGACGCCGTGCACTCGCTGTCCGACCTGATCTCCGATTTCGTGGTGCTGTTCGCCAGCCACCACAGCCGCAAGGGCGCCGACGCCGACCACCAGTACGGCCACCAGCGCTTCGAGACCGCCGCCTCGCTGGGCATCGGCATCCTGCTGCTGGCGGTCGGCGTGGGCATGCTGTGGACGGCGGTGAGCAAGCTGGAGCATCCCGAGCTGATCCAGCCGGTCAAGGAGATCGCGCTGTGGGTGGCGCTGGGCGCGCTGGCGGCCAAGGAACTGCTGTTCCGCTACATGCTGGCGGTGGCCCAGCGCGTGCGCTCCGCCATGCTGGCGGCCAATGCCTGGCATGCGCGCTCGGACGCGGCGTCCTCGCTGGTGGTGGCGCTCGGCATCGGCGGCAACATGCTGGGCGTGCACATGCTCGACCCGATCGCGGCGCTGGTGGTCGGCCTGATGGTCAGCCGCATGGGCTGGAAGTTCTCGTGGGAGGCCATGCACGACCTGATGGACGGCGCCGTGGACGCGCAGACCGTGGCGGCGATCCGCGAGGCCATGCTCGGCACGCCCGGCGTGCACGGCCTGCACGGGCTGCGCACGCGCAAGATGGGCGACTTCGTCCTGGCCGACGTGCACCTGGAGATCGACGGCGCGCTCACGGTGGAGGCCGGCCACCACATCGCCCTCGAGGCGCGCCGGCGCGCGATGGAAGTGACCGACGTGCTCGACGTGATGACGCACATGGACCCGGTGCACCTGCCGCGCTGAGCCGCCCGGGGCGGGCAACGGCCGGCGCCGATGCCCGGTATCATGGCGCTTTCGCCCCGGCGCCAGCCCGGGCCGCCGCCAAGATCAACCCTCCCCGACGCCGGGCGGCATCCCGCCGGTCCGCGCGCGCCAGTCCATGACAACCATGCAAAGCCAGTCTTCGATGAGATTCCTGCCCTATCTCGTCGCCGCCACCTTTTTCATGGAGTACCTCGACACCACCGTGATCGCCACGGCGCTGCCGCAGATGGCGCAGTCGTTCGGGGTCGGGCCGAACGACCTCAGCCTGGGCATGACCGCCTACATGCTGGCGCTGGCGGTGTTCATCCCGATCAGCGGCTGGATCGCGGACCGCTACGGCTCGCGCACCGTGTTCGGCGGCGCCATCGTGGTGTTCACGGTGGCCTCGGTGCTGTGCGGCGCGTCCAGCGGGCTGGCGGAGTTCACCGCGGCGCGCGTGCTGCAAGGCATCGGCGGGGCGATGATGGTGCCGGTGGGGCGCCTGATCGTGGTGCGCAACACCGACAAGCGCGACCTCATCAAGGCCATCTCCACCATCACCTGGCCGGCCATCGCCGCGCCCGTGGTGGGGCCGCCGATCGGCGGCTTCATCACCACCTATGCGTCCTGGCGCTGGATCTTCCTGCTCAACGTGCCGTTCGGCATCGCCGCGCTGGTGGCCACCTTCATGATGATCCGCAACGCGCGCGCGGCCGAGCGCAAGCCGCTCGACGTGATCGGCTTCCTGCTCGGCGGCGCCACCCTGACGCTGGTGCTGTACGGCACCGAGCTGGCCAGCCAGGACGGCGCCAGCCTGGCGCTGGCGGGCGGCTGCGTGGCGGCGGGGCTGCTGTCCGGCGTGCTGACCGTGCGCCACGCGGCGGGCCACCCGCATCCGCTGCTCGACTTCACCACGCTGCGCGTGCCGACCTTCTCCGTCACGGTCATTACCGGGTCGTTCACGCGCGTGGGCATCGGCGCGGTGCCGTACCTGATGCCGCTGCTGTTCCAGGTCGGCTTCGGCCTGTCCGCGTTCCGCGCGGGGCTGCTGCTGCTGGCCAGCGCGGTCGGCAACCTCGGCATGAAGGCGCTCACCACGCCCGTGCTGCACCGCTACGGCTTCCGCTCCACGGCGATCGTCAACACCGCGCTCGCCGGCGTGTTCATCGTGGCCTGCGGGCTGCTCACCTCGGACATGCCGCTGGCGCTGGTGCTGTTCGTGGTGTTCGTGTACGGCGTGACGCGCTCGATGCAGTTCTCCACGCTGGCCTCGCTGGCCTATGCCGACATTCCGCCGGCGCAGATGAGCGGCGCCAACACGCTGTGGAACGCCGCCCAGCAGATGACCATCGGCCTGGGCATCGCGTTCGGCTCGCTGTCGCTGCGCGTGGCCGCGGCGCTGCGCGGCGAGTCGGCCCAGCCGGGCGGATTGCCGCATTTCACGCTGGGCGATTTCCGCTGGGCCTTCCTGTTCGCCGGGGTGCTGACGCTGGTCTCGCTGATCGGCTACGTCCGCATGGCGCCGGACGCGGGGCGGCACCTGGCGGCGCAGCGCAAGACCGCCTGAGCGGGGCGCCCACGGCAGGTCCTGGCCGACCGGCGGGATCGCTGGCGCCATCGCCAGCAGGGCGTCGGCCTGGCGCCGGACCCGCGCGGCGATGGCGCGCGCCATGTCGCGTTCCGCGCCGGCGTGGATACGGAAACAAAGACTGCGCCTCGGGCTTGGCGCCAGTCATTTCGATCACCGGCCGCGGGCGCATGACAGACCGGGTATACATATCTTGACCAGGCAAATGATAATCATTATTATTTGATGTCTCAGGTTTGTGACACGATCTGAGTCAGCAAATGGGTTTCCGGACACCGACGTGTCCGGATTTTTTTGCCATGCGGATACCGCGTGGCGGCCGCGCCGCATTCCCTTCCCGCCATCCTTTCCTTCTTTCCGCCAGCCCGCCCATCCCCGCCGCGCGGCGTTGCGGTAGCATCGCTTCCAGCATCTCCCGCGTGACGGCGCCAACCCTGTTGCCGCCGTTGCCGTTCCACCTCCGCAGATCCGACCGACGCCAAGGCGCATGGGAAAGCCAATGACGGAAGCCACCGTTCCACCGCCCGGCGATGCCGTGCCCGCCGGCCGCCGCTGGGAGTGGCTGCCGGCGCAGGGCAGTTGGGGCTACTACGCGCTGCTCGGCGCAGTCGGGGTGCTGGTGCTGGGGCCGCTGGGCGGGGTCGCGGCGGCCTACATGAATTTCTCGCTCGGCTTCTTCGTGGGCGGGCAGGTGCTGGCCGGCATCCTGGGCTCGACCATCACCTACGGCTACGGCGCGCAGGGGCGCCACGGCGCCAACTACATCCAGACCATCGCCGCCTCGGTGGCCGGCATGAGCGCGATGGCGGTGGTGATCCAGGCGATGACGTGGATGGGCCTGCCGGAGCCGCCGCTGTGGCAGCTGATGCTGTACATGCTGTGCGTGGGCATGTTCGGCGTGGGCGTGGGCATGCTGTACACGCCGGTGCTGGTGGACCGCCTGCAGCTGACGTTTCCGTCCGGGCTGGCGGTGGCCAACATCCTGCGCGCGCTGACCGATCCGGTGCTGCTGCGGCTTTCGGTCGCGCGGCTGGCCGGCGGCGCCGCGCTGGGCGTGGCCTGCGGCGTCGGCGCGGCGCGCGTGGCGCTGCTGGCGGCGGTGGACCTGTCGGCCTCGACCTTCGGCGCGGGCATGATCGTGGGCGCGCGCATCGGGCTGGCGGCGCTGGCGGCCGGGCTCGCGAGCCAGGCGCTGGTGCCGTATTTCATCTCGATCGGCTGGCTGGCGCCGGGCGACCCGTTCCGCAAGATCACGTTCCTGATCGCGCTGGGCATGATCATGGGCGCGGCGCTGGTCGACATGTCGCTGCTGCTGCGGCGCGCCTGGCGGCAGGGCCGGGCGGTCCGCGAGGCGCGCGCGTCCCAGCCGCGCGCGCCGGGCGGCGCGTCGTGGCGGCTGCTGGCATGGGTGGTGTTCTGGGGCGCGGCCATCGTCGCGGTGGGATCTGGCCTGCTGGGCCAGCCGCCGGGCTACCTGCTGCTGGCCGTGGTGCTGGTGTTCCTGTTCGCGATGGTCAACGGCATCTCGGTCGGCATGGTGGACCAGAACCCGATTTCCTCGGCCTTCGTGCTGTCGGTGATCCTGATGGCGGCGCTCGGCCTGAAGGATCCGCAGGTGGGGCTGATCGCCGCGACGGTGCTGCTGGTGTCCACCGGCCAGGCCTGCGACATGCAGCAGGACCGCTCCACCGGCTGGCGCCTGGGCACGGACCGCACCGTGCAGTTCCGCTTCCAGGTGGCCGGCATCGCCGCCGGCGCGGTGCTGGCGGTGCTGTTCGCGCGCCTGTTCATGCGCGCTTATCCCGAACTGGCGCTGGACCAGACCATGCTGGCCGCCGACGCGCAGCCGCACCGCTGGGCCTCGGCCATGACCTACAAGATCGTCGGCGCGCTGCGCGGGCTGGCGCAGGACCTGCCGCACCAGCGCACCGCGGTGGCGCTGGGGATCGGCCTCGGCCTGGCCACCGCGCTGCTGCGCCTGCTGGTCAGGTCGCGCGCGGGCTACCAGCGTCTTGTCGCGGCCGGCGGCAAGGGCCGCGTGCTCGATTTCCTGGTCGATACGGTGCTGCTGCCTTCGCCCTATGCGTCTTCGTTCGGCGGCTTCGTCAACCTGCCGACCTCGGCCTGGTTTGCCGCCGGCGGCGTGGTGGCCAGCGTGGTCGACGCGCTGCCGGGCCGGCGCGCGGCGGCGGACCCGCTGCCCGCCGACATGAGCACCACCTCGCTGGTGGGCGGCGGGCTGATCGCCGGCGATGCGCTGGCCGCGGTGGGGCTGGGCATCGCCGGCCTGCTGTTCACGGCGATGGCCTAGCCCTGTTCCCAGGCGCTGCACCAGCCCGCCGCCGCGACCTGCTTGTCGCCGAACAGCACGCAACTGCCGGTGGCCGGGCTGCTGCCTTCCTGGAACAACTGGCAATTGGCGCAGGTCTGGCCGGCCGCGTGCTTCGGGTACTTGGCCTGGTCGACCTTGCGGGTGTCCGCCTTGTAGCCGAGGCCGACGGCCTGCGGGTCCTGCTCGTCGAGCAGGGCCGCCGCGGCGGGCGCGGCGGCGGTGGCCGCCAGGCCCGCGGCCAGGGCGATCGGCACGGTCTTCAGGAACTCACGGCGGGAGGGCATGCTGCTTCCTTTTTCTGGCTGGAGGAATCGGGATCGCGGGTGGGTGATGCCGGCGGCCGCCGGCGGGAATTGTGTTTCATGGGGAGGGCGGCGCGGCCCGCGTGCAGGATTGTGGCACAGCGCCCCGCGCGGTGGCTCGGCGTGCCGTATCTGTGGCAAACTCGCCGCTGCCTTCCGAATGCCACATCGTCGTCATCTTCTCCGTCTTCCGCCTCTTCCGCGTCTTCTCCCTTCCTTTCCTATCCACGCCATGACCGCTTCCACCAACACCGACACCCTGCGCCAGGCCCTGCAGGAGCCGCTGCCGCTGCAACTCTCGCCGCTGATGGGCGCCGGCTTCCTGGACGGCGCCGAGGCCGGCCGCTTCGCCATCTACACCGAACCGCCGCAGGCGCCGGGCCGCGAGGAAGTGCTGGCCGGGCTGCGCGCGCAACTGGCCGCGCAGGGCGGCGCGCAGGCCAGCGGCGAGGCGCTCGACAGCGACGACTGGGAGCCGGGCCAGGCCTTCGAGATGGACATGGACAGCGACGAGATCTGCGGGCAGGTGCTGTTCTACCGCCTGATCCTCGCGCGCGACCTCGATCCCGTGGGCTATTGCGCGTTCGAGATCAATGCCGACGAAACCGGCGTGATCTTCGTCACGCTGGTGGAATCGTGGATCCGCGCGTCCTACGTCGCGCTGGGCGTGCAGCGCGGCTTCGTGCAGCAGATGGCCGGCGCGGTCTACGCGGTGCTGGCCGAGCTCGACGCGCGCCTGCAGGCCGCGGGCGAGCACGATGCCGCGTTCGAGGTGCTGCTGGGGCTGGATGAGGAAACGGAGGACAACGGCGCCTTGCTGCACGCGCTGCGGGACACGCTGCGCGGCTGGACCGGCGCGGACGCCGCCGGCGACGCCGGGCGCGAGCCGCTGGGCATCGTGGCGGTCAACGTCTCGGTGATCGGCGCGGGCGCGTGATGGCGCGGCGGCGCGGCGGCATCCGCGAGCAGGGAACGCATCTTGCTTGACTTCCGCAGGCCGTCGCGGCAATGATTTCCCCGGCTTTGGGGATGGACAGACGCGGCGTGGCGCAGGGATTCCGCTCCCGGCGCCGCCAATATGCAATACGCAATACGCAACGCCGCAAGACGTGACGCGCGCCACGCCTCGCCGGCGCCGCGCGCACGCCATCGACGGACACACGTCGAGGCAACGCAGGAGAATCGTTTTTTTCGCAGCACCGGGGTGCGGGGAGTGCTTTGCAATGCGAAAAGACGAGATTCTTCTGCGAATGCGCCAGGGGGCCACGCTGACCCTGGCGGTCAATCCCTGGGGCGGGCGGATTCCCGCGGCGATACTGAAGCACCCGCCGTCGCTCGAGCACGACGTGCACATCGCCTGGTGGCAGATCCAGCGCCTGCTCGATGCGCAATTGCTGGCATTCGACGGTGCCACGCTTGAAAAATCCACATCCCTGCGGCTGACCCGGCTGGGGCTGCGGCAGGCCGGCGCCGAGGGCGCGCGCGACCCCGCGTGAGGCGCGCGCGCCGCCGCCCGCTCAGGCCACGCCCAGCAGCGACTTGGGCTCCATGAACGCTTCCAGCCCGAAGGTGCCGTACTCGCGGCCGATGCCGGACTGCTTGAAGCCGCCGAACGGCGCGGCCGGCTCGTGCGCCAGCGTGTTGACCAGCACGCGGCCGGCCTCGATGCGCTGCGCCACCGCGCGGGCGCGCGCCGCGTCCGTGGACAGCACGTAGCCCTGCAGGCCGTAGCTGGTGTCGTTGGCGATGGCGATGCCTTCCTCGGTGTCGCCGTAAGGCAGGATCGCCAGCACCGGGCCGAAGATTTCCTCGCGCGCGATGGTCATGTCGTTGCGCACGCCGCTGAACACGGTCGGGCGCACGAACCAGCCGTCGCGCGTGCCCTGCGGGCGGCCTTCGCCGCCGGCCAGCAGCCGCGCGCCTTCGCCGATGCCGATGCGGATGTAGCGCTGCACGCGCTCCCACTGCTTCTGGCTGACCATCGGGCCGATGGCGGTCTCGGGGTCGCGCGGGTCGCCGCTGCGGATGCGCGCCACCTCCGCCACCACGGCCGCCTCGAATTCGGCCAGGCGCTGCCGCGGCACCAGGATGCGCGTGCCGGCGATGCAGGCCTGGCCGCTGTTCATGAAGCCGGCCTGCAGCGCCAGCGGCACCGCCTGCGCGAAATCGGCGTCGTCGAGCACCAGCACCGGCGACTTGCCGCCCAGCTCCAGCGTGACGCGCTTGAGCGTGTCGGCGCCGGCGCGCAGGATGGCCTTGCCGACCGCGGTGGAACCCGTGAACGACACCTTGGCCACGTCCGGGTGCGCGCTGATCTCGGCGCCGACCACCTCGCCGCGGCCGGTCACGATGTTGAACACGCCGGGCGGCAGGCCCGCCTCGTGCAGCGCCTCGGTGACGATACGGGTCTGCACGGCGCTCATCTCGCTGGGCTTGATGACGGCGGTGCAGCCGGCCGCCACGGCCGCCGCCAGCTTGCCGCAGATGAAGCTGCCGTTGCTGTTCCACGGCGTGATCAGCCCGGCCACGCCGAGCGGCGTCATGATGACGTCCGCCGTGCCCATGCGGCGCGTGAAGGCGTAGTCCTCCAGCACGCGGGCCGCCTCCAGCAGCACGCTGGCGGCATGCTGCGCCATCCAGCGCCCGCGCGACACCGGCGCGCCGTACTCCGCGACGATGGCCTCGAACAGCTCGTCCTCGCGCGCCTGCACCGCGGCGTGCATGCGCCGCAGCCACTCGATGCGCTCGGCCTTGCTGGTGCGCGAGAAGGCGGGAAACGCGCGGCTGGCCGCGGCGATGGCGCGCCGCGCGTCGTGCGCGTCGGCCAGCCGGACCTGGCCGCTGGGCGCGGCGGTGGCGGGGTTGTACAGGTCGAACCATTCCTCGCCGTGCGGGGTGACGAAGGCGCCGTCGATGTAGATCTGTTCGATGCGATGCATGGGAACTCCGGGAATGCGCAGGATGCGTAGGAACATGGGGCAGAAGATAAGCCCGCGGCATTGGCCGGTCTAGCCATATAATTCCGCACGAACTATTGAGCGATTTAGGACAATGCAGACTTCCGGACTCGGCGAGCTCGAAGGCGTGGCCGCGGTGGCGCGCCTGCGCAGCTTCCGCGCCGCGGCCACCGAGCTGGGCGTCTCCACCTCGGCGCTCAGCCATGCCATCGCCGCGCTGGAGGCGCGCATCGGCGTGCGGCTGTTCCACCGCACCACGCGCAGCGTGTCGCTGACCGAGGCCGGCGCGCAGTTCGTGGCCGGCATCGCGCCCGCGCTGTCGGCCATCCGCGGCGCGATGGAGCAGGCCGGCAGCCACCGCGACACGCCCTCCGGCACGCTGCGCATCAATACCTCGTCGGGCGCCGCGCGGCAGGCGATGCCGCTGTTCCTGGCGTTCCTGCGGCGCTATCCCGAGATGCGGCTGGACATCGTCACCGAAGGGCGCCTGATCGACATCGTGGTGGCCGGCTTCGACGCCGGCATCCGGCTGGCCGAAAGCGTGCCGCTGGACATGGTGGCGGTGCCGCTGGGGCGGCCGCAGCGCTTCGCCGTGGTCGGCAGCCCGGCGTACTTCGCCGCCAACCCGCCGCCGCGCGCGCCGGCCGACCTGCTCGCGCACCGCTGCATCCGCACGCGCCTGCCGAGCGGCACGCTCTACCGCTGGGAATTCTCGCGCCACGGCGAAGCGCTCAGCGTGGACGTGCAGGGCGAGCTCACGCTGGACGATCCTTACCTGATGCTCGACGCGGCGCGCGACGGCATGGGCCTGACCTATCTCACCGAGTGGAGCGTGGAGGCGGACCTCGCCGCCGGCACGCTGGTGCGCGTGCTGGAAGACTGGACACCGCCGTTCGACGGGCTCAGCCTGTACTACCCGGGCCGCCGCCACGTGCCGGCGGGGTTGCGCGCGCTGATCGAGATGATCCGCGAGGACGCGCAGCCGGCGCCACGGCGGCCGGGCAAGGCGCGCGGCAAGCGCTGAAGGCGGCGCGCCCGGTCAGGCGGACCGCAGGTTCAGAGGCTTTCGTGCAGCACGCGCGGCGGCGCCGCGTGTTTCGTGTCCGCCGCTGGCGCCGCAGTCTCCGCCACCGCGTCGGCGATCCGCACGGCGATCGCCTCCATCGGCGTGCCCGGCCCGAACAGGCCGCGCACGCCCAGCCCGAGCAGCAGGCGCGCGTCGGCGTCCGGCACGATGCCGCCGGCAAAGACCGGCGTGCCCGGTTGCCGCTGCGCCAGCGCCCGCAGGAAGCGCGGCAGCAGCGCGAGGTGCGCGCCGGCCAGCGTGGAGATGCCGATCGCGTCGTAGCCGCCGCGCGCGGCCTCGGCGGCCACGTCCTCGGGCTGCTGGAACAGCGGGCCGAGCGTGACGGCGAAGCCGGCGTCGGACAGCGCCGCGGCCACCGCCTTGGCGCCGCGGTCGTGCCCGTCCAGCCCGAGCTTGGCGATCAGCACGCGCGGCGCGCGGCCCAGCCCGGCGGCCAGCGCGCGCACGCGGGCGCAAGCCTGTTCCCAGGCGGCGTCCGTGTTGCCCGCGTTGCCCGCGTTGCCACGCGCGCTGCCATATTCGCCGGCGGCGAACACCGGGCTGGCCCGATGGCGCGGCCAGACTTGCTCCAGCGCCGCCGTGCATTCGCCCACGGTGGCGCGGCAGCGCATGGCCTCGATGGCGAGCGCGAGCAGGTTGCCGCCGCCGCCGCGTGCCGCCGCCGTCAGCGCGGCCAGCGCGCGCTGCAGCGCCGCCGGGTCGCGCGCCTGCTTCAGCGCGGCCAGGCGCTGCGCCTGCGCGGCCTGCACGGCGCGCCCGTCCACCATGAAGCAGGCCGGCTCCTCGTCCGGCCCGCGGAACTGGTTGACGCCGATGATGGCCTGCTCGCCCGAGTCGATGCGGGCCTGCGTGCGCGCGGCGCCGCGCGCGATCATGGCATGCACCCAGCCCGATTCGAGCGCGGCGAGCACGCCGCCGCGCGCCGCGATCTCGGCCATCAGCGCGCGCACGCGGCGCGCCACGTCGTCGGTCAGCGACTCCATCATGTAGGAGCCGGCCCACGGGTCGGCCACTTCGCACAGGCCCATCTCGCGCTGCAGGATGAGCTGGGTGTCGCGCGCCAGGCGCGCGGCGTCGGCGCCGGGCAGCGCCAGCGCTTCGTCGTAGGCGTTGGTGTGCAGCGACTGGGTGCCGCCGAACACCGCGGCCATCGCTTCCACCGTGGTGCGCACCACGTTGTTGAGCGGCTGGCGCGCGGTCAGCGACCAGCCCGAGGTCTGGCAGTGCGTGCGCAGCGCGCCGGCGCGCGCGCTGGTGCCGCCGGCGGCCTGGATGATCTCCCACCACAGCAGGCGCGCGGCGCGCAGCTTGGCGATCTCCAGGTAGAAATCCTTGCCCACGCCGAAGAAGAAGCTCAGCGTGCCGCAGAATTCGTCCACGCCGATGCCGCGCGCGCGGATGGCCTCGACGTAGGCCTGGCCGTTGGCCAATGCCAGCGCCAGTTCCAGCACCGGGTCGGCGCCGGCTTCCTGGAAGTGGTAGCCGGAGATCGACATGCCGTTGAAGCGCGGCACGTGCCGCGCCAGCCACGCCACCACGTCGCCGGCGATGCGCATGGACGGCGCCGGCGCGAAGATCCACGCATTGCGGACCATGTACTCCTTGAGGATGTCGTTCTGGATGGTGCCGCTCAACCGGGCCAGCGGCACGCCGCTTTCCTCGCCGGCCACCAGGAACGCGGCCAGCACCGGCAGCACCGCACCGCTCATGGTCATCGACACCGAGACCCGCTCCAGCGGGATGCCCGCGAACAGGCGCTTCATGTCCTCGACCGAATCGACCGCCACGCCGGCCATGCCCACGTCCGCCTGCGCCAGCGGGTGGTCCGAGTCGTAGCCGCGGTGGGTAGGCAGGTCGAACGCCACCGACAGGCCCTGCGCGCCCTGCGCCAGCGCGGTGCGGTAGGCGAGGTTGGAAGCGGTGGCGTCGGCGAAGCCGGCGTACTGGCGGATGGTCCACGGCTTGCCCGCGTACATGGTGCGGTGCACGCCGCGCACGAACGGCGCCTCGCCGGGCAGGGTGCCCAGATGGGCGATGCCGTCGAGGTCGGCGGCGGTATAGACGGCGCGCCGGGGCACGCCGTGGTGGCCGTTGCTCATCGCGTTCTCCAGTGCTTGCGCGTGACCACGTCGGCGATCTTCTCGCCGTCGCTGGCGCGGCGGATCTCGCACCAGTGCGCCAGCCCGCCGGGGCCGCTGTGCACGGCGCTGAACGACAGCTCCAGCGCGTCGCCCAGATTGACGTTGCCGTGGAAGAACAGGTCGCGCTGCGACACCGCGGGCGGCTCCTCGAAGCGCTGCCACTGCCACTCGGCGCGGTCGACGATGGCCTGGAAGCTGGCGAAGTAGAGCAGGTCGGCGCCGTTGAAGTCGGTGTACGGGCAGGGCAGGTATTCGGCGGTGTGGCGCGCGGGCGCCAGCGTCTGCGCCAGCCCGAGGTGCGCGCCCCAGTCGCCCGCGCGGAAGCGCTTGGCCAGCGCCGCCATCTCGGCGGCGGCGGGCAGCGGCGCCTCGGGCGCGGGGCCGAAGGCCGCGCGCACCACCGAGCGGTTGTCGCGCTCGCGCTCGCGGCGGATGAAGGTGGACATCATCGTCACCTCGGCGCGGCGCGCCTCGCCCGCCATCACGCGGTGCGTGCTGTGGTGGCGCGCGCCGGTCACGCGCTGGAGCTCGCTGTCGATGGCGAATGCCGCGTGCTCGCCCATCGTCTCCAGCGCGGCCTCGCGCACGCGGATCGCCAGGAAGGCGGCGTAGGACTTGTGCCCCCCGGCGTCGCGGAACTCCGGCACGGCCTGCCCGGCCAGCGCGGCAAGGCCCTGCCAGTGCAGGTCGCCGCAGGTCTTGAGCAGCCAGTTCTCCGACAGCCCCGTGTACGACAACTGCGGCATGCCCGCCACGTAGTCGGTGCGAGCGCGGTGCATGTCAGGCCGCCAGCGCTTCTTCGCCGGTGCGCGCGGCGATCACCTTGCCGGCCAGGAACTCGGCGTCGCGCGCGATGCCGGAGAAGCGGCCCGAGCCCCAGGTGTGCAGCCACGGCAGGCCGAGGAAGTACAGGCCGGCCTGCGCGGTGACGCCGCGCACGTGGCCGGGATAGCCGCGGCCGTTGAAGACCGGCACTTCCAGCCAGCTGAAGTCCGGGCGGAAGCCGATGCACCAGATGATGCTGCCGATGCCGGCGCTGCCCAGGTCCAGCGCGGTGCGCTCGCCGGCGGGCCGCCACACCGGCTC
>NZ_AQPL01000123.1:0-57893 GCF_000395345.1 Cupriavidus sp. WS
CCGCCACACCGGCTCGTAGACGCTGGCCGGCGGCGCCGCGATGCCTTGCTTCTCGATGTACTTGTCGATGCCGGCGTTGATGCGGTTGTAGGTGTCGTCGGCGTCCTGCAGGTTGGCCGCCAGGTTGGGCGCGAAGCGCAGGTGGCCGTCGCGGTAGTCGTCCAGCACGCCGTACAGTTCCATGCCTTCGCTGGCGAACTTGCGCAGGTCGATGTCGCGCCCGCCGTCGCGCCCGGTCACGTAGTGGTTGGTGTTGTCGCGCACGCCTTCGCGCAGCGGGTGCTCTTCCACCGGCATGTCGTAGTACTGCATGTCGGCCAGCCAGTCCACCACGTCGCGGCCGCGGTAGAAGCGCGCGCAGCGCGGCGCCTCGCCCACCGCCAGGTAGACCTTGCGCCCGGCCAGGTGCAGGTCTTCGGCGATCTGCGCGCCGGACTGGCCGGAGCCCACCACCAGCACCGCGCCTTCGGGCAGCGCCTGCGGGTTGCGGTACTCGGACGACTGGATCTGGCGGATGCCGGCCGGCAGCCGCTCGGCCATGCGCGGCACGATCGGCGCGTGATAGCCGCCCGAGGCCACCACCACCTGGTCGGCGGTGAAGTCGCCGTTCGAGGTGAAGACCTCGTAGCCGCCGTGCTCGCGCGGCCTGACGCGGCGCACCTCGGTGTGCTCGAGCACCGGCGCGTCGACCATGCGGATGAAACCGTCCAGATAGGCCTCGATCTCGTCCTTCTTCATGAAGCCGTGGGGGTCGCTGCCCCGGTACGGGTAGCCGGGCAGCGCGCATTGCCAGTTGGGCGTGACCAGGCAGAACGCATCCCAGCGCTGGTTGCGCCAGGTGTGGGTGATGGTGTGCTTCTCGATCACGAGGTGGTCGATCCTGGCCTGCTGCAGGTAGTAGCTCATGGACAGGCCTGCCTGGCCGCCCCCGACCACGATCACGCTGTAGTGCTTGGCGGCTGCCCCGCCGGGTTGGCTTGCGCCGAGAGTATTGGACATGATGGTTCCTTCGTAGATAGCGGTGATGCGCGAATGACTGGCGTGCTGCCCGGGCCGCGCTAGCGCCCGAAGCCGAGCACGCGCACGGTGGCGTCCGGCTGGGCGCTCCACTTGGCGGCGGTGTTTTCGATCTGCTCGAGCTGGTCCATCGCCGAGGAGCAGGCGTAGCCGTACTTGGCCCGCACGCGCTCGGAGGCGCTGCCCAGCGCCTGGCGCGCGCGCGCGAGGAAGTCCTCGAGCGGATAGTCCTGCCCGGCGGCGAAATACTCGGTGACGACCGACGAGGGCGAGTAGCAGGTGGCCTGGCTGTTGTCCGGCCATTGCACCCGGAAATGCGTGACTGGCATGGGTAGTCCTTATGCGGTGAGGGGGGCCGTGCCGCGCGGCACGATGAAGGCGTCGCTGGCGAAGTCCCACAGCACGGCGCGCTCGCCGTGCCGCTCGACCCGCACCGTGCGCGTGGCGTCGATGGCGCCGATGTCCGCGCACGCGATGCCGCGCGCGCGGAAGCGCGCGCCCACGGCTTCCACGTCCTGCTCGTCCACGGCCAGCAGGAAACCGAAGCTGGGGAAGGCGCTCAGCCAGCGCTGCGGGTCCACGCCGGGCGGGGCGGGGATGCGCGCGAGGTCGATGACGGCGCCCACGCCGGAGCACTCCAGCAGCATCAGCGCGGTGCCGAGCGTGCCGGCCATGCTGATGTCCTTGGCCGCGGCGCACAGGCCGTCCTCGGCCAGCGCCGGCAGGATCTCCAGGTCGCCGCGCAGGCGCTGGGCGGGCGCCTCGGTGGAGGCGTTCCAGTACGGATACGGCTCGACGAAGGCGCCGCGCAGGTCCACCGCCATCAGCAGGCGCTGGCCGGGACGCGCGGCGAAGCTGGAGAGCAGGCGCGTGGCGCGCCCGAGGATGGCCACCGCGAGCTGGGCCTGGTCGGCGCGGGCGTTGCTGTGCCCACCCACGATCGGCACGCCGTAGCGCGAGGCCGCCGCCGCCATGCCCTTGAAGACCTCGGCGGCATCGTCCACGCCCTGGCTCCAGATCGCGTCGACCACCGCCAGCGGGCGCCCGCCCATCGCGCACACGTCGCTGATGTTGACCATCACCGCGCTGTAGCCGGCGAACCACGGCATGGTGCGGATGAAGTCGCTGACCATGCCTTCGATGGCGAACAGCAGGTAGCCGCCGCCGTCGGCGATGGCGGCGCAGTCGTCGCCCACGGCCACGGCCTGGTCGAGGTCGCGCGCGCCGCCGGGCAGGGCGCTGCCGAGCGAGGACAGCATGCCGGCGATGTCCGTCTTGTGGCCGAAGCCGCGGCTGGCGCGCTGCGCGCGCACGAGTTCGTCGAGCGTCATCGCGCGGCCCTGCCTTCGGCGACGAAGCCTTCGCGCGGCGTGTGGCAGGGCGGGTACATGTTCAGGTCCGCCTGCATCAGGTGGTGCGGATGGCCGAGCAGCGTTTCTTCCGACAGCACGCTCCAGTGCAGGCGCCGGAACAGCGGCACGTTCTGGCTCTGCACGTGGGCCAGGAAGCGCTGGCAGCCCAGCGCGTTGGCACTGCTCACGGCCAGGCGGATCAGCGTGGCGCCGATCTTGCCGTGGCGGCGGAAGGCCGCGTCCACCGCCAGGCGCGAGCCGAACCACACGCCGGGCTCGCTCTCGTGGATGCGCACGGTGCCGACCACCTGCTCCGGCTGGCCGGGACGGGACACCACGGCCACCAGCAGCTGGGCCACGTCGTCGACGGCATCGCGGTCGTCGCCGGCGAAGATGCCCTGCTCGTCGCAGAACACCGCGCGCCGCAGGCGGTAGGCCTGCTCGCTTTCCCAGGCCGCGTCGGCCCAGCGCACGCGCAGGACCTCGGCGGCCGGCACTTCGACGCAGAGATCGGCTTTCATGCTGCCAGCCCTTCGTAGGACGACAGCGACGAGCAGGCGCCGCACTTGCCGCAGCCGGCCTTGATGTCGGCCGAGCGCATACCGGCCGCGGCGACCATCGCGCCGAGCGGCTGCAGCACCGACTTCATGAATTCGGGCGTGGGCGCCGGGTGGTCTTCCAGCGGCGTGCCGGAGATCGGCACGAACGGCACCACGAACGGATAGACGCCGAGGTCGAGCAGCTCGCGCGAGATCGACAGGATGGCCTCGGCGGTGTCGCCCAGGCCGGCGAGGATATAGGTGCTGACCTGGCCGCGGCCGAACACCGCCACCGCGGCCTTGAACGATTCCATGTAGCGGGACAGCGGCACCGAGGCCTTGCCCGGCATGATGCGCTCGCGCACCGACGGCGTGACCACTTCCAGGTGCATGCCGAGCGTGTCGATGCCGGCCGCGCGCATGCGGCTGAACCAGCGGTCGTCGTCGGGCGGCTCGCACTGCGCCTGGATCGGCAGGTCGACCGCGGCGCGGATGGCGAACGCGCTGTCGCACAGGATGCTGGCGCCGCGGTCCGGCGTGGGCGGCGTGCCGGTGGTCAGCACCATGTGCTTGACGCCGTCGAGCAGCACCGCGGCGCGCGCCACCTCGGCCAGTTGCTCGGGCGTCTTGCGGGCGATGGTGCGGCCGGCCGCGAGCGACTGCCCGATCGAGCAGAACTTGCAGGTCTTGCGCCGGCTTTCGTAGCGGATGCAGGTCTGCAGCACCGTGGTGGCCAGCACGTCGGCGCCGTGCAGCGTGGCGATGTGCGAGTAGGGCACGCCTTCCATCGTCTGCATGGCGTAGAAGCGCGGCGTCCTGGGAAAGCTGATGCTGGCGATCGGGATGGTGCCGCGCGTGAGCCTGACCGAGCCGCTCGCGTCGGGCGCGGAGGCGACGAACGGCGAATCCCAGGCCGTGCTGGTATGCACCGGCACCATGATGGTCACGCCGTCGATGGTCACCGCCTTGTGGTCCGACGGGCCCGCGCCGCCGCGGCGGCTGGCCGCCCCCGCGCGCGGGTCTTCCAGGCGCATGCCGACGGATTGAAGCTCAGTCATCAACTGCCGGCTCGAGGCCGGCGTCGTCTCGCTGGAGTGCATGTTGGGGGCTCCCGTTGAAGTTGGCGAATGCGGTGCTCATGGCCGAGACCGTGGTGGCCGGCCGGTCGTTGATGGCGAGGCTCAGCAGTTCGGGGCGCGCGTAGTGCCCCACCGAGTCCATCATGCGTTTGCGCTTGGTGATGAGCGACATGTCCAGGTCGGCGATCACCAGGCCTTCGCCCTCGCGCAGCGGCGTGGCGAGGTGCTTGCCCTCGGGCGAGATGATCGCGGTGTTGCAGCCGCCGCGCAGGGCCTTCTGCAGCTCCGGGTCGGTGGTCACGGAGGCGATCTGCTGCTCGGTCAGCCAGCCGGTGGCGTTGACCACGAAGCAGCCCGATTCCAGCGCGTGGTGGCGGATGGTGACTTCGATCTGGTCGGCGAAGACCGGGCCCACCAGCGAGCCCGGGAACTGGCTGCAGTGGATTTCCTCGTGCTGGGTCATCAGCGCGTAGCGCGCCAGCGGGTTGTAGTGCTCCCAGCAGGCCAGCGCGCCCACGCGGCCGACGGCGGTGTCGGCGACCTTGAGGCCGGCGGCGTCGCCCTGGCCCCAGATCATGCGTTCGTGGTAGGTGGGGGTGATCTTGCGGCGCTTGAGCACGAGGCGGCCGTCGGCGTCGAAGATCAGCTGGGTGTTGTAGATGGTGCCGTGGTCGCGCTCGTTGACGCCGAGCACCACCACCATGCCGTGCCGGCGCGCGCGCTCGGCGACGGCGTGCGTGACCGGGCCGGGTACCACCACGGCTTGCTCGTACAGGCGCATGTGGTCGGCGCCGGCCTGCACCGGCGGCCGCACGAAGGAAAAATACGGGTAGTACGGCACGAAGGTCTCGGGGAAGACGATCAGTTGCACGCCCTCCAGGGCGGCCTTGTCGATCGCCTCGCAGACCTTGCCGAGCGTACCCTCGCCGTGTTCGAGGTCCGGGGAGATCTGGACCGCGGCTGCGCGCACGATGCGTTTCTGTGACATGGTGATACCCGCCTCTCTGTGCTTAAACCGTCCAGGTGTCGATGATCAGCGCGTTCTCCTTGCGGTGCAGGAGCTTGAGGTCGAGCACGTCGAGCGGGTTGATCGGGCGCACGCCTTCGATCAGCGAGGCTTCGCCGTGGCCGTACAGCGCCTGCAGCGCGAAGCGGCAGGCGTAGACCTTGCCGCCTTCGTCCATGAACTTGGTGAGCTGCTTGTTGAAGTTCAGGTGGCCCGGGAAGGCTTCGTCGCCCAGCGTGGGGAAGCCGCGCTGCAGGCCCAGCGTGACGCCCGGGCCATACAGCAGGATCGAGGTCTCGAAGCCCTTGCGCTGCAGGCGGGTGGCCTGCAGCATGTTGACGAAGCCGATCGAGCCTTCGAAGGCCACGGTGTGGAAGGTCACCAGCGCCTTCTCGCCCGGCTCGGCCTTCACGTCCTCGAAGACCTTCTCTTCGTAGTCGACCAGGAAATCGCCCTTCTTGTGGGCCGGTTTGTTCACTGCGGGCATGTTTTTGCTCCAATTCGTTGGGGTTCAGTCGATCAAGCGATCCGTCGATCGATCGATCGGCCGGGGGGCCGACGTGGAACCTTGTGCAACCGGTATGCCATCCGCGCGGCATGGCCATGCGATCAATCTGCGATCTGGCAGGCGCAGCCGTATTGATCGCATCAGTGATCGGCAGCGATTCGCGCCCGGCGTGTACCGCGATTGCCACCTCGCGGCCACGCGCCGGCTGCCTGGAATGCACCGCGGCGCGGCCGGCGGGGCGATCGCATGCGCTCAATCGGTGCAATCAGGCTCGTTCACGCACCATCATGCTGCGCGAATTGATGCAATCAATATTGCTTGGGAAAAGCAATCGCTTGGTGCTAGCCTTGAGGCTCGAATCCAGCTACCGGAGCCCGCCTTGTCTGGCCTGACGAACCATTGGGAAAAGCGCATCGCAGAGAGTCCGAAGCCGGCCTATCTGATGATTCCCGACCTGATCGAGGAGGCGCTCGCCAGCGGCCGCCTCCAGGCGCGCGACCGGCTGCCCGCGCTGCGCGATCTCGCCGACGCGCTCAAGCTCAACTACACGACGGTGGCGCGCGGCTACAACGAGGCGCGCAAGCGCGGCCTGATCGACACCAAGGCCGGCAGCGGCACCTATGTGCGCGGACGCGCGCCGGCGCTGCCGCTGCGCGCCGGCACCGGCGCCGAGATGACCATGAACATGCCGCCCGAGCCGCCGGCGCTGGCCGCGCGGCTGCGCGAGTCGATGACGCGCCTGATGGGTGCCACCGATCCGTACACGCTGCTGCGCTACCAGGACTTCGGCGGCACGCCGGCCGACCGCGCGGTGGCCACCGGCTGGCTGCGGCGGCTGGTGCCGGCCTGCAGCGCGGAGACCGTGCTGATCGCGCCCGGCATCCACAGCGCGCTGGTGGCGCTGCTGTCGCAGTTGTCCCGGCCGGGCCAGGCGATCTGCCTGGACACGCTGGCCTATCCCGGCATCAAGGCCATCGCCGCGCAGCTCGGCGTGCAGCTGCAGGCGCTGCCCGGCGACGAGGACGGCCCGCTCGCGCCGGCCTTCGAGGCGCTGTGCAAGACCCAGAAGCCGGCCGCGTTCTACTGCAACCCCACGCTGCAGAACCCGAGCACGCGCACGATCCCGCAGCGCCGCCGCGAGATCCTCGCCGACATCGCGCTGCGCTACAGCGTGCCGATCATCGAGGACGACGCCTACGGCATGCTGCCGCACAGCGTGCCCGATGCGTTCGCCACGCTGGCGCCGGAGCTCACGTACTACGTGACCGGGCTGTCCAAGTGCTTCGGCGCGGGCCTGCGCATCGCCTTCATCCACGGCCCCAACGCGCGCCAGACCCAGCGCCTGGCCGGCACGCTGCGCGCCACCACGGTGATGGCCAGCCCGTTCAACACGCTGCTGGCCACCGCGTGGATCCAGGACGGCACCGTGGACGACATGCTCAAGGCGATCCGCGCCGAGAGCGTGGCGCGCCAGGCGATCGCGCAGCGCATCCTGGCGAGCCGGCCCTACGACGCCGATCCCGGCGGCTTCCACCTGTGGCTGCCGATCCCCGGCGAAAGCGTGTGGAGCCCGTCCGAGCTGGCGCTGCACCTGCGCTCGCGCAGCATCGGCGCGGTGTCCAGCGCGGCGTTCTCCACCGACGGCAACCCGCCCGACGCGGTGCGCATCTGCCTGGGCGGCCCGAGCGACCGCGACGAGGTGGAGGAATCCCTGCAGATCATCGCCGACACCCTGGACGACCCGCACCACCTGCACTCGGCCATGCTCTGAGGCGCCGGCGCCGGTAGAATGTCCGGTGGCCGCGAAGGCCGGATTTTCCAGGGCAGCGAAGGCAACGACAGGGTGGACCGACTACGACAACAGGGTTTTCTTCTGACCCGGCACTGGCGCGACACCGCGGCCGGCGCCGAGGTCGAGTTCTGGCTGGCGACCGACGACGGCCCGCGCCACGTCCGCCTGGCCCCGCAGCAATCGGTGGCCTTCATCCCGGCCGAGCACGGCGAGCGCGCCACGCAGGTGCTGCGCGGCGAGCGCGGCTTCGAGCTCAAGCCGCTGCCGCTGACCGACTTCCACCAGCGCCCGGTGCTGGGCCTGTACTGCCCGCAATACCGCCAGCTCGGCAAGCTGGAAAAGCTGCTGCGCGAATACGGCGTGGACGTCTACGAAGCCGACATCCGGCCCACCGACCGCTACCTGATGGAGCGCTTCATCAACGCGCCGGTGTGGTTCGGCGGCGAGCCGCCCGCGCCCGGCAGCGCGGGCCCGCTTCTCAACACCCAGATGAAACCCGCGCCGGACTACCGGCCGCGCCTGAAGCTGGTCTCGCTCGACATCGAGACCACCGCCCACGGCGAGCTGTACTCGATCGCGCTGGAAGGCTGCGGCCAGCGCCAGGTGTACATGCTCGGCCCGCCCAACGGCAACGCCGACGGCATCGATTTCGACCTCGAATATTGCGCCAGCCATGCCGACATGCTGGAGCGGCTGAACCAGTGGATGGCGCGCCACGACCCCGACGTCCTCATCGGCTGGAACGTGGTGCAGTTCGATTTGCGCGTGTTGCAGAAGCACGCCGACCGCTACCGCGTGCCGCTGCGCTTCGGGCGCGGCGGCGGCCTGCTGGAGTGGCGCGAGCACGGTTTCAAGCAGGAGCATTATTTCGCCTCCGCCGCCGGGCGCCTGATCGTCGACGGCATCGAGGCGTTGCGCTCGGCCACCTGGAATTTCCCCTCGTTCAGCCTGGAAAGCGTGGCGCAGACGCTGCTCGGCGAAGGCAAGTCCATCGACAACCCGTACCAGCGCATGGCGGAGATCGACCGCCGCTTCGCCGAGGACAAGCCCGCGCTGGCGCGCTACAACCTCAAGGACTGCGAGCTGGTCACGCGCATCTTCGCCAGGACCGAGCTGCTGCACTTCCTGCTCGAGCGCGCCGCCGTCACCGGCCTCGCCGCCGACCGCAGCGGCGGTTCGGTGGCCGCGTTCAGCCACCTGTACATGCCGCTGATGCACCGCCAGGGCTACGTGGCGCCCAACCTCGGCGACGTGCCCGAGCAGGGCAGCCCCGGCGGCTTCGTCATGGACTCGCGGCCGGGCCTGTACGACTCGGTGCTGGTGCTCGACTACAAGAGCCTGTACCCGTCCATCATCCGCACCTTCCTGATCGATCCGGTCGGGCTGGTGGAAGGCATGCAGCATCCGTCCGACGCCGATTCGGTGCCGGGCTTCCGCGGCGCGCGCTTCTCGCGCGGCAAGCACAGCCTGCCGGCCATCGTCAGCCAGATCTGGCAGGAGCGCGAGGCCGCCAAGCGCCAGCGCAACCAGCCGCTGTCGCAGGCGCTCAAGATCATCATGAATGCCTTCTACGGCGTGCTGGGCTCGAGCGGCTGCCGCTTCTTCGACCCGCGCCTGGCCTCGTCGATCACCATGCGCGGCCACGAGATCATGCACCGCACGCGCGAGCTGATCGAGGCGCGTGGCTACGAGGTCATCTACGGCGACACCGACTCCACCTTCGTCTGGCTCAAGCACCCGCACTCGGAGCGCGACGCGCAGCAGCTCGGCCGCGCGCTGGTGGAGCACGTCAACCAGTGGTGGCGCGACCACCTGCGCGCGGCCTACGGACTCGAAAGCGCGCTGGAACTCGAATTCGACACCCACTACCACCGCTTCCTGATGCCCACCGTGCGCGGCGCCGAGCAGGGCAGCAAGAAGCGCTACGCCGGACTGGTGACGGACGAGCACGGCAACGAGGAGATGGTGTTCAAGGGGCTGGAGACCGTGCGCACCGACTGGACCCCGCTGGCCCAGCGCTTCCAGCAGGAGCTCTACCAGCGCGTGTTCAAGAAGCAGCCCTACCGCGAATACGTGCAGGACTACGTGGCGCGCACGCTGGGCGGCGAGTTCGACGACCTGCTGGTCTACCGCAAGCGCCTGCGCCGGCCGCTGGAAGCCTACCAGCGCAACGTGCCGCCCCACGTGCGCGCCGCGCGCGCGGCCGACGAGTTCAACCAGCGCGAGGGGCGGCCGCTGCAATACCAGAACGGCGGCTGGATCAGCTACGTGATGACCACCGCCGGCCCCGAGCCGCTGGAGACGCGGCGCGGCGCGCTCGACTACGACCACTACCTGGAGCGCCAGCTGCAGCCGGTGGCGGACGCGATCCTGCCGTTTCTGGACGAGGATTTCTCAAGGCTGGTGACGGGGCAGCGGGATTTGTTCTGAGGCGGCGGAGAGAGGCCCGCGCACGGCTCAATGCGCCGCGGCCGCCGCGTCCGACATCGGCCCCTTCACCGGCCCTTTCACCGGCCGCGTGAGCCAGACCAGCGGCACGATCATCACGAAGATCACGCCCGAGATCCAGAAGATGTCGTTCAGGCCGAGCATGATCGCCTGCGCGTTGAGGCCGCGCTCGAAGTAGGCCACGGCCTGCTCGGGGCTGAAGTTGAGCGTGGACTGGATCGATGCGAGCGCGGCGTGGTAAAGCGGGCTGGTCGGGCTGGCCTGCTCGGCGAGCTGGCTGTGGTGCAGGACGCTGCGGTCGTTCCACGCCGTGCCGGCGATCGACGTGCCGGCGGCGCCGGCGAACACGCGCGCGAAGTTGGACAGGCCGGCGGCGGCGGGGATCTTTTCCGGGGGCAGGCCGGACAGGATGATGGAGGTCAGCGGCACGAAGAACAGCCCGGTGGGGATGCCCTGCAGCAGCGTCGGCAGCACCAGCGTCCACGTATCCACGCCGGTGGTGTAGTGCGAGCGCATGAAGAAGACGGCGGCGAAGCCGAGGAAGGCGGCGGTGGCCCACACGCGCAGGTCGAGCCGGGGCAGGCACTTGCCGAGCACCGGCGTGAGCAGCACGGCGAAGATGCCCAGCGGCGCGGTGGCCAGCCCGGCGTTGACGGCCGGGTAGTTCAGGTACTGCTGCATCCATTGCGGCAGCAGCACGAGGTTGGCGAAGAACACCGCGTAGGCGACCGAGATGGCGACGGTGCCGCCGAGGAAGTTGCGGCGCTTGAACAGGCGCAGGTCGATCACGGGGTTCTTCTCGGTCAGTTCCCAGATCACGAAGAAGGCGAAGCCGAGCAGGGCCACCACCGCGAGCGTGACGATCACCGGCGAGCTGAACCAGTCAAGGTCCTTGCCCTTGTCGAGCATGATCTGCAGCGCGGCGACCCACAGCACCAGCGCGCCCAGGCCGACCACGTCGATCGGCAGCTTGCGCGGCGGGGTCTCGCGGTCGCGGTAGATGGCCCAGGTCACGGCGGCGGCGAACAGGCCGACCGGGATGTTGATGTAGAAGATCCACGACCACGAGTAGCTGTCGGTCATCCAGCCGCCCAGCGCGGGGCCGGCGATCGGGCCCACGGTGGCGGTCATGGCCCACAGCGCGAGCGCGGTGGCGCTTTTTTCCTTGGGATACGAGCCGAGCAGGATGGCCTGCGAGAGCGGCACCAGCGGGCCGGCCACGGCGCCTTGCAGGATGCGCGCGGCCAGCAGCACGGTGAGGTTGGGCGCCATGCCGCACAGCCACGACGACAGCACGAACAGCAGGATGGCGCCCACGAACAGGCGGATCTGGCCGACGCGCTGGGTCAGCCAGCCGGTCAGCGGGATCGACACCGCGTTGGCCGCGGCGAACAGCGTGATGACCCACGTGCCTTCGTCGATGGAGACGCCGAGATTGCCGGAGATGGTGGGAATGGCCACGTTGGCGATCGACGAATCGAGCACGTTCATGAAGGTGGCCAGCGCCACCGCGAAGGTGGCCAGCACGAGCTTGCCGCCGGTCAGCGGCGGCGGTGGGGCGAGAGGTTGGGATTGGGCTTGCATGGGGCGCTCCGGCGCGGTCTCGGTGGATGCCGGCGGCTGGCCGGCATCTGCTGATAAGTCAGATAATTGCTCAAAAAAAAGATCAGACGCCTGCGCCGGGTTTCGCCGGGCGCGCCGCCTGCGTGGCCTGCGCGCCGGGGCCGCTACCGCCGCTGTTGCCGTTGCTGCCGCTGTTCCGCGCCACGATGCGCGCGATCTCGCCGTCGGCTTCCGCGCCGTAGCGTTCGAACACGTCGGTCTTGTAGACGGTGCGGTAGCCGGTGCCGGCGCCGTCCGCGGCGGGCGCGAGATGCGAGCCGCCGGCGTTGCGGGTGTCGACGTCCACCTGCATCGACAGGCCGATCTGCAGCGGGTGCGCGCGCAGTTCCGCCGCATCGAGCGCGATGCGCACGGGCAGGCGCTGCACCACCTTGATCCAGTTGCCGGTAGCGTTCTGCGCGGGCAGCGCCGAGAACGCGCTGCCGGTGCCGGCGGAGAAGCCGACCACCTTGCCGTGGTAGGTCACGCCGCTGCCGTACAGGTCGGCGTGCAGCGCCACCGGCTGGCCGATGCGGATGTTCTTGAGCTGCACTTCCTTGAAATTGGCGTCGATCCACACGCCGTCGAGCGGCACGATGGCCATCAGCGGGTTGCCGGGCGCGACGCGCTGGCCCACCTGCACCGAGCGGCGTGCCACGTAGCCGGCCACGGGCGCCGGCAGGCTGTTGCGCGCGTTGGCGAGGTAGGCGTCGCGCACCCTGGCCGCGGCGGCCTGCACGCTGGGGTGGCTCGACACGCTGGCCTGGTCGGTCAGCGCGCGGTTGGCGGCGAGCTGCTGGCGCGCGGTCTCGAGCGCGGCGGCGGCGGTCTTGACGGCATCGCGCGCGTGCGCCACGTCTTCGGCGGCCACGGCGCCGCTCTCGCTGACCTCGGTGCGGCGGCGCAGGTCGTCGCGGGCGCGCGCGAGGTCGGCCTCGCGCTGGGCGATGGTGGCGGCGAGCACGCCGTTGTTGACGTAGAGCGCGCTGACCTGGCGCACGGTCTGGCCGAGCACGGCCTCGGCGTTGGCCAGCGCCACGCGGGCATCGGCCGCGTCGAGGCTGACCAGCGGCTCGCCGGCCTTGACGATCTGCGTGTCGTCGGCGTTGACCGCGATCACGGTGCCGGTGACTTGCGGCGTGATCTGGACCAGGTTGCCGTTGACGTAGGCGTCGTCGGTGTCTTCGTGGAAGCGGGCCACGGTGTAGTAGTACGCGCCCCAGCCGGCGGCGGCCAGCGCTGCGGCGAGGCCGAGCACGGCCAGGGAGCGCCTGCGCGCGTTGGCCGCGGGCCGGGCCGCGGCTTGCGGGTTGTCTTGCCGGGGGCTGGGTTCGGTCTGGTTCTGGGTAGTCATGGCGGCACCTGTGTGCGGAAGTCGCGGTGAATGGGGTTGACGATTTGCGGTTGGGTGAGCGGCGGCGGCAGGCCGGTTCAGCGGGCCAGCGCCACCTGCGCGGCGCCGTCCGGCGTGTCGGCGTAGCCGCCGCCGAGCGCCGCGGCCAGCGCGATCTGGCGGTCGCGGCGGGCCATGCGCAGGTTGGCCACGGCCTGGGCGCTGGCCAGCGCGTTGGTCTGCGCGTTGAGCACGGTGAGCTGCGTGGTCAGGCCGGCCTTGTACTGCGCCAGGGCCAGCGCGAGCGCGCGCCGCGCGGCTTCGTCGCTGCGCACGGCGTTGGCGATCTGGGCGTCGGTGGCGCGGATGTCGGCGAGCTGCGTGGCCACGTCGGCCAGCGCGTTGACCAGCGTCTCGTTGTAGCTGGCCACGGCGAAGTCGAACTCGGCATAGCGGCCCTTGAGCTGGGCGCGCAGCGCGCCGCCGTCGAAGATCGGCAGGTGGATGGCCGGGCCGGCCGCCACGGTGCCGCTGGCCGCGCGCAGGAAGCGGCCGAAGCCGAACGCGTCGAGGCCGATGGCGGCCGACAGGTTGATGTCCGGGTAGAACTCGGCCTTGGCAACCTTGATGTCGTGCAGGGTGGCGTCCACGCGCCAGCGCGCGGCCACGATGTCGGGGCGGCGCGAGACCAGGTCGGCGGGCAGGTTGTCGGGCAGGCGCACTTCGTCGCCGGCGCCCAGGCTCGGGCGGGCGATGGCCAGGCCGCGGTCCGGGCCCTGGCCGAGCAGCGCGCCGAGCTGGTAGCGGGTGCGCAGGATGCTGCCTTCCAGCGCGGAGACGGCGACCTCGCTGGTGGCGAGGTTGGCCTCGGCGGTGCGCTTCTCGACCTCGGTTTCCAGGCCCATCCGCACGCGGCCGTCGGTCAGGCGCAGCACGGCGGCGCGCTGGGCCACCTCGTCGCGGGCGATGTCGAGCAGCGCGTACAGGCGCGCCAGTTCGTTGTAGGCGCGCACGACCGCGGTGCCGAGCGTGAGCCGGACCTGCTCCGACTCGGCCTCGCTGGCGCGCAGGGCGGACACCGACGCGCGCAGCGCTTCGCGGTTCTTGCCCCACAGGTCCAGTTCATAGCTGGCGCCCAGCACTGCTTTGTTCTCGGTCTGCCACGAGCCGCCATACGGCGGCGGCGTCATGGCGTTCGCGGAAAAGCGCTGGCGGTTCCACGAGTAGCCGAAGCCGACCTGCGGCAGCGTGCTGGCGTTGGCGCTTTCGCTGACCGCGGCGGCGGCGGCCACGCGCGCGCGGGCCTTGTCCAGCGAGGGGCTGCCCTGCAGCGCTTCGGCAAGCAGGGCCTTGAGCTGCGCGTCGCCGAACTGGCCGGCCCAGTCGGGCGACGGCCAGCGGCCTTGCGCGGTGGGGATGCTCTGCGTGGCGGCGTAGTCGCCGGCGCCGGCGATCTGCTTGTCGCTGTGGATGCCGGCGTAGTTGGCGCAGCCGGCCAGCGCGGCGACCATCAGCGCGGAGAGGGCGAGGCCGGCCGGGCGGGCAAGGCGGCGCAGGCGGCTGGCCGGATTGGTATGCTGATTTCTCATTTTCTGACCTATCAGTTAATTTGGCGAAAAAAAGCGGGCTCAGGCGCCTGCGAACTTGACCAGCAGCCGGCGGAACTCGGCGAACTCTTCGCGCGAGAACGCGGCGAGGCGGGCATTGAGCACGTCCGGCGCGATCTCCGCGGCGCGTTCGGTGACTTGCCGGCCCGCCCCGGTCAGCGCCAGGTTGACCACGCGGCGGTCGTCCAGGCTCCGGCTGCGGCACAGCAGTCCGCGGGTCTCGAGCTTGTCGAGCATGCGCGTCATCAGGCCGGTGTCCACGCCGAGCCGCCTGCACAGCCCGAACGGCGTGGCGTTGCCGTGGCGCATCGACAGCAGGATGGCCATCTGCTGGCTGTTGATGCCGAGGTCCTTCAGCGCGGCGTCCAGTTCTTCCATCAGGCCGTTGCGGGCGCGATTGAGGAAGTACCCGACGCTGTGGGTCAGCGGGTAGGTTTCCCTGGTGTAGTGGTTCACGGCTGGCTCCCGTCCTTGGTTGATCGAGCAGTAGCTGACATGTCAGATAAAGACAAGAGGAATTTGCGGGCGGAAGTTCGAGCCGGAAGGCAAGAGGCGGGAGTGGCACGGTTCCCGCCTGTCTTGCCGGAGCGTTCGTGCGGGTAATTTCCTCCTGTCGGGCTGGGTCCGGGCCGCATGCGGTGACGGCAACGCGACTTGCGCCCTGGCGGCCTTGAGCGTGCTCCCCGAGGGCGGGGCGGCGGCATCGGGCATGTGTGCCGCCTCACGCACGGCGGCAAGCGCGGTTACGATGTCGGCGACAACAACGGCGATCACAATCAAGGGAGTGCAGCGGTGGAACTCAATCTGCGGGACAAGCTCGTCATCGTCACGGGCGGCAGCAAGGGCATCGGGCTGGCATGCGCGCGGGCCTTCGCGCGCGAGGGCGCGCGGGTCGCCATCATCTCCAGGGACCCCGGCAACGTCGAGCGCGCGCTGGCCGGACTGGCGCAGGAGGGCATCCGGGCCGCCGGCTACGCGGCCAACCTGTCGGCGTACGAGGACGCGGCCAGGGTGGTGGCGACCATCGAGGACGAGCAGGGCGCGGTCGACGTGCTGATCAACAGCGCCGGCGCGGCCAAGCGCTACGAGCCGGAGGCGCTCGACGGCAATGCGCTGCGCGCGGGCATGGAGGACAAGTATTTTCCCGTCGCCAATGCGCAGGAGGCGGTGCTGGCGCGCATGCGGCCGCGCGGCAGGGGCGCCATCGTCAACATCATCGGCACCGGCGGCAAGATGCCGACCTCCACCCATCTCTCCGGCGGGGCGGCGAACGCGGCGCTGATGCTGTCCACGGTGGGCCACGCGGCGCACTATGCCGCGCTGGGCATCCGCATCAACGGCATCAATCCGGGCCACACGCTGACGGGGCGCGTCGAGCAGTCCCTCGCGCTAGAGGCCAAGCGGCTCGACATCAGCCGCGACGAGGCCTTCGCCCGCACCGCGGCCGACGTGCCGCTGGGCCGCTACGGCCGGCCCGAGGAGATCGCCGATGCGGCGCTGTTCCTCGCCAGCGAGCGCGCCAGCTACATCGTCGGCGCGATCCTGTCGGTCAACGGCGGGCGCGGCCCGGTGATCTGAACCCGCCGCCCAGGCGGAAGTCGCGCACGTAGGTGAAGCGGCCGGCCAGCTTGGCCGGCAGGTCCACGCGCGGCACGCCCTTGCCGACCAGCGCATGCGCGGCCGCGCCAGCCCGACGTCGGGCTCCTCGGCCACCATCTGCGCCAGCGCGATGCGCGCGCCGGTGCCGAGGTCGACCTTGCCGCTGTACACCGTGCGCTGTACACCGTGATGCATGCGACCGGCCGCCGCGGGAACAGGAGCGGGGCGCGCGCATTTCCACGGCACGGAAATACCGGGTCGTTTTTGCCGGCACATCTCTTAAACTCGGCTGGCATCAAGGCATGCCGCAGCGACGGCACACGAGAAAAAAGGAGACATTGGCATGGCCCATATTTCTGGCCGCCGCCGGGCGCTGCTGCTGGCCGCGCCGGCGGTGCTCTGCGCGGGCTGGCTGCCGCGCGCCCACGCCACGGCGTACCCGGACAAGCCGGTGCGGCTGGTGGTGCCGTTCGCCGCGGGCGGTCCCGTGGACGGCATCGCGCGCATGCTGTCGCGCCAGATGGGCGGCGGGCTGGCGCAGCCGGTGGTGGTGGACAACCGGCCCGGCGCCGGCGGCGTCATCGGCCTGAGCGCCATCGCCAGCGCGCCGGCCGACGGCTACAGCATGGTGCTGTCGTCGATCCAGCTGGTGACGAATCCGGCGCTGATGCCGTCGCTGCCGTTCGTGGCCGAGCGGGATTTCGCGCCGGTGACGGTGGTCGGTTTCATCCCGCACGCGCTGGTGGTGCGCGGCGACTATCCGGCGCGCACGCTGCAGGATCTCGTCGCGATGGCGCGCAAGGCGCCGGGCTCGATGAACTACGGCTCGTCCGGCAACGGCACCTCGACCCATCTGGCCGGCGCGATGTTCGCCGAGCGCGCCGGCATCCGCGCCGTGCACGCGCCGTACCGCGGCGCCTCGCCGGCGCTGACCGACCTGCTGGGCGGGCAGATCCAGTTCATGTTCCTCGACGTGCCGACCGCCTTGCCTTACCTGAAATCCGGCAAGCTGCGCGCACTGGCGCTGGCGCCCAGCAGCGGCGCCTCGGTGCTGCCCGACGTGCCGACCATCGCCGCCTCCGGTTATCCCGGCTTCGACATCCACGCGTGGTACGGCCTGCTGACGCGCACCGGCACGCCGCCCGAGATCCAGCAGCGGCTCTACCAGGAAACGCGCCGCGCCATCCAGAGCGAGGCAGGGCGGGCGTACCTGAAAGCGCAGGGCATCGAGCCCGGCGGCATGCCGCCGGCCGAGTTCGGCGCGCTGATCCGCGCGGACCTGGCAAGCTGGCGGGGCGTCGTCGAGCGCCTGCACATTTCTCTGTCCTGAGCCTTCCTCGGAGTTTCCAACCATGCGAATTGTCATTCCCGACGACTATCAGGGCTGCGTCCGGGGCCTGCATTGCTTCTCCACGCTGGCCGGCCACGACGTCACCGTCTACGAGGACAACGTCAAGTCCCTCGATGCGCTGGCCGAGCGCTTCCGCGACGCCGATGCGCTGGTGCTCACGCGCGAGCGCACGCAGATCGCGGCCGCGCTGCTGGACCGCCTGCCGCGGCTGCGGCTGATCAGCCAGACCGGCAAGGTGGCCGGGCATGTGGACGTGGATGCCTGCACCGCGCGCGGAGTCGCCGTGGCCGAAGGCTCGGGCTCGGGCGCCGCCACGGCGGAACTGACCTGGGCGCTGATCCTGGCGAGCCGGCGCCATCTCGTCGCCGAGGTCAACCGGCTGCGCGGCGGCCAGTGGCAGGGCACGCTGGGGCAGGAGCTGCGCGGGCAGCGGCTGGGGGTCTGGAGCTATGGCCGCATCGGCAGACAGGTGGCCGCCTACGGGCGCGCCTTCGGCATGAAGGTGTGGGTGTGGGGCCGCGAAGGTTCGGTGGCGGATGCGCGCGCCGACGGCTTCGAGGTCGCGCCGTCGCGCGAGGCTTTTTTCGCCGAGAGCGACATCGTCAGCCTGCATGTCCGGCTCAACGCCGAGACCGAGGGCCTGATCGGCGCCGCCGACCTGGCGCGCATGGGCCCGGCCGCGCTGCTGGTCAACACCAGCCGCGCCGAGCTGGTGGCGCCCGGCGCGCTGGTGGCGGCGCTGCGCGCGGGCCGCCCGGGCTTCGCGGCGGTCGATGCCTATGAGCAGGAGCCGGTGCTGGGCGCCGCGCATCCGCTGCTCCAGCTGGACAACGCGCTGTGCACGCCGCACATCGGCTTCGTCGAGCGCGACAACTACGAGGCGTACTTCGGCACCGCCTTCGACAACATCAACAGCTTCTTTGCCGGCGCGCCGAAGAACCTCGTCAACCCGCGGGCGCTGGAGGCGGCGCGGCGCTGAAGCCGGCCCCGCCGCCGGCGCCTAGCTGGTCTCCCTGAAGCCGAAGAGGAAGACCGATGCGATGACCGCGCCGTACAACACCATGCCGAGCGCCGAGGCGGCGAAGAACGCGACCAGCGAGCCGGTGAGGTGGATGGCCAGCCATCCGCCGCCGACCGCGACCAGCAGCCGCAGCAGGCCGGCCAGCAGCGGCCATTTCAGGCGGCGCGCGCCCTGCGAGGCGAAGTACAGCGCGAATCCCAGCCCGAAGAAGCCATAGAAGGGGCCGACCACGCGCAGATAGGTCGTGCCCGTCGCGAGCATGCCCGGGTCGGTGCCGAACAGCCGGAGCCAGCTCAGCGGCCAGATGGCGGCGCACAGGCCGATGGCCTCTGTCACCGCGAACGACATCGCGCCGCCGATGAGCGCGATCTGGCGCACCCGCGCCGGCTGGCGCGCGCCCAGGTTCGAGCCGACCATCGCCACCAGCGGCGCGCCGATGCCGAAGGCCACCGGAATGACGAGATATTCGAGCCGCACCCCGGTACCGTAGCCGGCCAGCGCCGACACCCCGAAGCTCGCGCCGACCATCGCGGTGGTGGCGCCGATCATGGTGTTGGTGATGAACGGGTTGATCGCGGCCACGCCGCCGACCGAGAGTATTTCCATCGCCAGCGGCCAGCGCAGCGGGCCGCGCTGCAGCTTCGCGGCGTTGCGCCCGCTCAGGCAGTACCAGGCCAGCACGGCGGCGCCGAGCGCGTAGTAGATGAGCATGGCGACGCCCGCGCCAGCGATGCCGAGCTCCGGCATCGGGCCCCATCCGAAGATCAGGCTGGGCGACAGCGGGATCAGCAGCAGCGCGCCGCCGCAGATCACCGCGCCCGGCGTGACCATGTTGCCGGTGCCGCGGATCACGCTGGCCAGCGCGTTCATGACCCACATCATGACCGAGCCGGCGAAGACGATGTCCGAGTAGGTCAGCGCCGCGTCCAGCGCGGCGCCGCTGCCGCCGAGCGCGCGGTAGAGATACGGGCCGGCAAGCAGCAGGGCGGCGGACGAGACGATGCCCAGTCCCGCGTTGATGGCCACCGCGTGCAGGGCGAGGCTGCTGGCTTCGGCATGCCTGCCGCCGCCGAGCGCGCGCGACACCGCCGCGGAAATGCCGCCGCCCATGGCGCCGCCGGCCATGTTCTGCAGCAGCATCAGCACCGGCAGGACCAGCGCCATGCCGGCCAGCGGCGCCGTGCCCAGGCGCGAGACGAACCAGGTCTCGATCAGGCCCGTGCTCGACTGCGCCAGCATCATGGCGAGGTTGGGCCAGGCCAGCCGCGCGACCGTCGGCAGCACCGGCCCCTTGAGCATCGCCTGCAGCCGCGGGTTGGCCGCCGCGCTGGCGGCATGCGGCGCATTGGATGCCGCGGGAGTCGTCATTCTGTCACCTCGGAGGGATTCGCACGGTGACTGGCACACCGCCTCGGCCGATGCCACATGCAGGCATATGCAAGTAGCCGGAAACGCAAAGGTATGTGCATATGCAAGCAATGTCAAGTGAGGTAAGCTCGCCGCATCACGTCCACTGCCGCGGCCAGGACCGCCAAGCCACAATGACATCCCTCCGGAGCGACGCAACCCTGTGCAATGGCGGCGCGCTGCGCAAGGCAGCCCGCCGCGTGTCCCAGCTCTACGACGCCGTGCTGGCGCCGTGCGGCCTGAAGCTGTCGCAACACGCGATCCTCGCCCACGTCGACCGCGCCGGGGCGCCGCCGTCGATGGGGCAACTGGCGAAGGCGCTGGTGCTCGACCGCTCCGCGCTGGCCCACAACATCAAGCCGCTCGAACGCGACGGCCTGATCGAACAGTTGCGGGACCCGGAGGACGGCCGCAGCCGCCTCGTCGCGCTGACCGACGCCGGCCGGAGCAAGCTCGTCGAATCGAAGCGGCTGTGGCGCCTGGCGCAGGCGCGGTTCGAGCACGTCTACGGCGAGGACGACGCGAAGGCCCTGCGCAGCGCGCTGGCCAGGATTCATTCCGATGAGTTTGCCGAGGACTTCGTGGCCGTTGGCGACTGAACCGGCCACGCGCGGCGGGCGGGGGCGGGGCGCCCGGTCCGGCCCGGCAGGCGCGGGGAGGGCGGCGATGCCCTCCACCGCCGGAGGGCTTATTGGGACGGTGGAGCGGGCGGCTCTGGGACGGCAACAGTGCGATCCCAGGCGATATTCCGGCAGCGGCGCATGCGCCCGCCGGACAGCGGCATGCGGCTATCGGCTGCTTTCCCTGACCGAGCCGACCTTGGGCCGCGTCGCATAGTCGACGCCGTGCTGTTCCAGATAATCGCGGATCAACTGGCGCACGACCTGCGATGGCGTCTGGTCCTGTGCCGCGCACAGCGTCTCGAAAGCTTTCTTCTTCACCGGGTCAATCAACACGGTAAGCCGTGCGGTCTTGGTTTCCATGCGTTTTCCATGCGTATCAGAGTCGCATCGTATGATAATGCTATTATCATAGTATACAACCTGACAGCCGGAGTACAGGCCCGCTGGCTCAGGCTGGCCGTGCCGCCCCGGGACCGATTCCGGGAGGCCCGCACAAGCTGCCTGGCCCTGCAAGCCCACGTCATCAAGATGGATCCATCCCGCGCCTCGTTCGAAGCGTATTTGAAGTTTCTTGCCGAAACGCCCGATGACGGCAAGCCGGTGATCCTGGAAACCGATCACGCGCTGTCGCTGCATTTCGACGTGCATGCCACGCAAAGCCTCATGTCGCGGCGCGACCCCGACAAGCTGGTGCTCGGTTATACCCGGACCATGATGGGCTTCCTGCTGCTGCGCCCGGCGCCGGCCCGCATCTCGATGATCGGCCTCGGCGGCGGCTCGCTGGCCAAGTACTGCTACCGCCATCTGCCCAACGCCAAGGTCGTGGCCATCGAGATCGATCCGGCCGTGATCGCCTTGCGCGACACTTTCCATATCCCGCCCGACGACGACCGCCTCGAAGTCATCTGCGCGGACGGCGCCGAGTACGTCAAGGGCCAGGACGCGCGGCCCGACGTGATCATGGTCGACGGCTTCCTCGCGCACGGCATGCCGGCCCAGCTGGGAACGGCGGATTTCTACGGCGCCTGCCACGCGCGGCTGGCCGACGACGGCGTGCTGGTCGCCAATTTCCTCGAGAGCGACCAGGACATTCCGTTCTACCTGGAAGAGGTCCGCTCCGTGTTCGGCGAGTCGTTCGCCGTTTCGCTGTCGGAAGACAGCTGCAACTACACGCTGTTCGCCTGGAAAGGCGCGTGGACGCTGCCGTCCCTCGAAACGCTGCTCGCCCGCGCGCGCATCCTGGAGACCGCGCACGCACTGAACCTGCGCTCCGCCGCGCGGCGTCTGAAGCAGGGCAAGCGGCTGGCGTCGGACTGGCGGTTCTGGCGGAAACTGGGGGGATGACGGCGCGTGGCCGGGGGCAGCAACCCCGGCGGCGGTTGGGGGGCGGCTGCAGGCCTGTCTGGCGGGCCGGCGCGGCGCGGATTGCGGCCCCCGGTGCCGCGGCCATCTGACGGAAGTAAATCGAATATGCGTAGACGATAAAGTTCGTTGGGTGCGCACGGAGACCGCCTTAGCCTGACTGTCGATCCAGCTTTCCGCCAGACAGTCCCTCATGACCCTCTCCTGCAGCAAGTTCCTTGGCACCCGCTCGCGTGGTGCCGGCGCCGTCCATCGCGGCGTCTCACCGACCACGGCCGTCATGCGCCGGCCTTCCGATGCAGGCGTGGTCAGCCCGGACGGGGCGGTGCAGCCATGAAGCTGCGTCAGGCGAGCCGCACGCTGATCCGCACGGCGTGGCAGGCCGTGCCGACGGTCATTGGCGTGATCCTTCTCAATTTCATCCTGATGCAGCTGATTCCCGGCGACGCCGCCGACGTGGTGGCGGCCGAGTCGGGCTCCGCCACGGCGGAGAGCATGGCGCAGCTGCGCACGCATTTCGGCCTCGACCTGCCCGTGCTCCAGCAACTGGGTGCCTACCTGAACAACCTCGCGCATTTCAGCCTGGGCGTTTCGCCGCGCTACAACATGCCGGTGATGGCGCTGATCGGCGCGCGGCTCGGCAATACGCTGCTGCTGATGGTGACGGCGCTGACGCTCGCGCTGGCCATCGGCATCGCCGCGGGCACGGTCATGTCCACGCGCGTGGGCCGCTGGCAGGACCGCACGCTTTCCGTGCTGGCACTGCTGCTGTATTCCACGCCGGGTTTCTGGCTGGGGCTGATGGCCATCGTACTGTTCTCGGTGCACCTGGGCTGGCTGCCCACCGGCGGCAGCGAAACCATCGGCGCGGGCTATGCCGGCTGGACGCACGTGGTGGACGTGGCACTGCATCTGGTGCTCCCTGCGCTGGCGATGGCCGGCTTCTATATCGCAATCTTCTCGCGGCTCACGCGCGCGGCGATGCTCGAGGTGGCCCGGCAGGACTTCGTGCGCACGGCCGAAGCCAAGGGGCTGCATCCGTGGACAGTGAACCTGCGCCACATCTTGCGCAATGCGCTGATCCCGGTCACCACCGTGGCCGGCATGCATTTCGGCACGCTGCTGGGGGGCGCGGTGGTGGTCGAGACCGTGTTCAGCTGGCCCGGACTGGGACGCCTGGCGTTCGACTCGGTGGCCGGACGGGACTACACGGTGCTGCTTGGCGTCTTGCTGATGTCGTCGATGCTGGTCATCGTCGCCAACATGCTGGTCGACCTGCTGCATGCCTGGCTCGATCCGCGCATCCAGGTGCGATGAGCGTCCCGCCGCGGTCTTCCCGTCCGTCTTCCTTTCTCTCCCTGTTTCCGAACAACCAGGCTTCAACGCGTTCGATGTCCACACCGCTCTCATCCGATTCCGCGCTTGCGTCCCCGCCGGTGCCTCGCTCCGAACCTGCCTTGACGGCAACCGCGGCCGCGAAGGTCGGCGCCGGCGCCAGGCCGGTCTCCAGCCGCCATGCCGCGCTGCGCGCCTTCCTGCGCAATCCGGCCGCCGTGGCGGGCGTGCTGCTGCTGGCGTTCATGCTCGTGCTGGCGCTCGCCGCGCCGCTGCTCTATCCGGGCGACCCGCTCGACATGGTCGCGCCGCCGCTGTTGTGGCCGGGTCATGACGCGGCCTTTCCGCTCGGCAGCGACTCGCTGGGCCGCGACGTCATCGCCGGCATCGCCCACGGCGCGCGCGTGTCGCTCGCCGTGGGCGTGGTCGCCGCGGTGCTGAGCCTGCTGATCGGGGTGCTGGTCGGGGCAAGCGCCGGCTACTTCGGCGGCCGCATCGACGACGCCCTGGTACGCATCACGGAGCTGTTCCAGACGATGCCGTCGTTCCTGTTCGTGATCGTGGTGGTGGCCATCGGCCAGCCTTCCGTGCCGGTGATCGTGCTCGCGATCGGTCTGGCCTCGTGGCCGGTGATCGCGCGGCTGGTGCGCGCCGAGTTCCGCGCGCTGCGCGAGACGGAGTTCGTGCTCGCCGCGCGCAGCCAGGGCTTCAGCCACGCGCGCATCATCTTCCAGGAGATGCTGCCCAACGCGTTACCGCCGGTGATCGTGACGACGTCGGTGCTGGTGGCCAGCGCCATCCTCATCGAGTCGGCGCTGTCCTTCCTCGGCATGGGCGATCCGAACGCGGTGTCCTGGGGCAGCATGATCGGCCAGGGCAGGGAGCTGCTGCGTACGGCGTGGTACCTCACGGCGCTGCCGGGCGCGGCCATCGTGCTGACGGTGCTGGCGCTCAACCTCGTGGGCGACGGGCTCAACGATGCATTCAACCCGCGCCTGAGGGGGCGCCACTGACATGGCGGCAAACCACATCAACCAAGACCCGCCGCTGCTCGACGTGCGCGGCCTCGATGTCTTCTTCCACGGATCGAATGGGCCGATCCAGGCTGTCCGCGGGCTGGACCTGACCTTGCGGCGCGGCGAGACGCTCGCGCTCGTTGGCGAATCCGGCTGCGGGAAGTCCACCACGGCGCTCGCGCTGCTGCGCCTGCTGGCGCCCGGCGCCGCGCTGCGCGGCAGCATCCGTTTCGATGGCCGCGACATCCTCGCCTTGTCTCCCGCCCAGCTGCGCGAAGTGCGTGGCCGCGAGATCGCCATGATCTTCCAGGAGCCGATGACCTCGCTGAACCCCGTGCACACGATCGGCGCGCAGATCGGGGAGACGCTGCGCAGGCACGAAAGGCTTTCGGCCCCGGTGGCCCGCAGGCGCGCCATCGAACTGCTCGACCTGGTGCGCATTCCCGAGCCACACCGGCGTATCGATGACCACCCGCACAACCTGTCCGGCGGCCAGCGGCAGCGCGTGATGATCGCGATGGCGGTGGCCTGCAATCCGCGCCTGCTGGTCGCGGACGAACCCACGACCGCGCTGGACGTCACCATCCAGGCGCAGATCCTCGCGCTGCTCGACGGCCTGCGCCGCGATCTCGACATGGCGCTGCTGCTCATCACGCACGACCTGGGCCTGGTCGCGCAATGGGCCGATCGCGTGGCGGTCATGTACGGCGGCGAGAAGGTCGAGGAGGGGCCGGCGGCGAGTTTGTTCGAGGCGCCCGCGCACGCATACACCAAAGGCCTGCTCGGCGCGTCGCTGCACGCGGGCAGCGCGCTGCATTATGCCGAGGCGCGGCTGCCCGAGATACAGCCTCGCCTCGATCCCGTCACCGGCGCGCGCGAGTTCGCCTTGCATGTGCCCGCGGCGAAGCCGCTCAGGCGTGTGCCGGCGGGCGCGCCGCTGCTGTCGGTACAGGCGCTGCGCACCGATTATTCCAAGCGGGGGGGCGGCGTGCTGCACGCGGTGGACGGCGTGTCGTTCGACATCCACGCGGGAGAGACCGTGGGACTCGTGGGGGAGTCGGGCTGCGGGAAGTCCACGCTGTCGCGCACGCTGCTGCGTCTCGTCGATCCGGCGGCGGGCCGCATCGTGTTCGACGGCACCGACATCGCGCCGCTCGCCGAAAAGGCGCTCAAGCCGTGGCGCCGCCGCGTGCAGATGGTGTTCCAGGACCCGTATGCCTCGCTGAACCCGAGGCGCAGCGTGTTCGACATCATCGATGCCGTGCTCAAGGTACATGGGGTGAACGACCGTGCCGAGCGGCGCAGCCGCATCGCGGCGATCCTGGAACGCGTGGGCTTGCCGGCCGATGCGGCGCGCCGTTTTCCCAATGAGTTCTCGGGCGGACAGCGCCAGCGCATCGGCATCGCGCGCGCGCTGGTGCTGCGGCCCTCCCTCGTGGTGCTCGACGAGCCCGTGTCGGCGCTGGACGTGTCGGTGCAGGCGCAGATCCTGAACCTGCTGGTGGAGCTCAAGGAAGACTTCGGGCTCTCGTACCTGTTCATCTCGCACGACCTTTCGGTGGTGCGCTATATCGCCGACCGCGTGATGGTGATGCATCAGGGAAAGATCGTCGAGACCGGCAGCCACCGCGAGATCTGGGACCGGCCGCAGCATCCGTACACGCGCAGCCTGATCGCGGCCGTGCCGGGCGCGCAGCAGCGCAAGGCGGCGTGATCGCCCTGCCACGGGCATCCGCCGCCGGAGATCCGCAAGCGCCTGCCGGCCTGACGGCCGGCAGGCCGGCGCCTACTTCTTCGGCGCGTCCACCCACACGTCCGCCAGATTCGACTCCACGCCGTCCGCCGTCAGCGAATGGTCATGCACGCGCTGGTTGGCGATCGTGATGAACATCGGCTGGTAGAGGTTCAGGTCCGGCACGTCGCGCGCCACGGTGTCCTGGAACGTCTTGAACAGCTTCAGGCGCACGGCGGGGTTGTTTTCCACCGCCGCGTCCTCCAGGAGCTTGTCCACCACCGGGTTCTGGTAATGCGTGCCGTTGGAAAAGGGCACGCCCTTGATGAAGTTCTTCGACCAGTACAGCCGCTGCACGCCCACGGTCGGGTCGAACAGGTTGCTCGCGCCGTTGGTGGTGAACGCGAAATCGCGGTCCGTGTAGATGCGCTTGATGAACGCGCTCGGATCCTGCGAGCGTACCGTCACCGCGATACCCACGCGTGCCAGCGCCGCGCGGAGGTAGTCCGCCAGGCGCGCACCGTCGCCGGCGATGGGGTTGTAGTCGAGCGGCACGCTGAAGCGGACGCCGCCGGCCTTCTTCGGATAGCCTGCCTCGTCCAGCAGCGTATTGGCCTTCTTCAGGTCGAGCGCGTAAGGCGAGGGCGCCGGATCGTGGAAGGCCTTGAGGCCCGGCGCGATCGGCGAGTAGCTTACCTGGCCATAGCCGTAGTTCACGACCTTGACGATGACGTTTCGGTCCACCGCGTGGGCCACGGCCTGGCGCACCTTCTCATTGCGGAAGTACTCGTTGTCGAGGTTGAACTCCAGCCGCGTGACATTCGACGAGTAGCTGTTGCCCTTGGTCTCGAAGCGCAGCGAGGGCACCTTCTTGAGACGGTCGAGGTCGGCCAGCGGCACCGGTGTGCGGTAGCCGAGGTCCACCGCGCCGGTCTCGAACGCCACGGCGGCGGCGGCGGGGTCGGTCACGAAGCGTACGATCAGCTGGTCGACGAAGGGCTTGGGCTTGTCCCAGTAGTCGGGGTTGCGTTCGTACACGATGTGGCTGCCGCGCACCCATTCCTTGAACCGGAACGGGCCGGTGCCGATGGGCGCGTTGTTGTTCGGATTGCTGGCGGGATCGGTCCCCTCGTAGAGATGGCGGGGCACGATGGGCGTCTCGGTCGCGACCAGCGCGCGGATGAGGTACGGCGCGGGCCTGGACAGCCGCAGGATGGCGGTGTACTTGTCGGGCGTGTCGATGCCGACGAGGTTGGCGAACGTGTTGCGCCCGCGCGGGTGGATCTTCTTCAGCAGTTCGATGGAGTAGGCGACGTCGGCCGACGTGAAATCCTTCCCGTCATGCCATTTCACGCCGTGACGCAGCGTGAACGTGTAGGTCAGGCCGTCGGGGCTGATCGCCCATCTGGTGGCCAGTTGCGGCTGCGGGTTGACGTCGTAGTCGTACTTCAGCAGGCCTTCGGTCACCTTGGCGCTCACGCTCAGGATGGGCGTGGCGACGTTGCCGATGGTGACGAGCGCGGTCGGCTCGCTGGTGGACAGCAGCGTGAGCGTGCCGTTGTGGTTGGGTGGCGCGGCGAAGGCGGCGCCGCCGGCATTGGCCGCGAGGCCGATGGCGAGCAGCGTGGCGAGGAAGGTGCGACGCAGGGGCAACGAGGGCTTCAGGAGGTGCATGGAGTAGGACGCAGGATCAAGGTGGAAATGAGTCAGGAGGTGGCTTCGGCCGGCATGTCGTCATCCGTCTTTGCCACCAGGGTTTCGGGCGAAACCAGCCCCTCGCGCAGGTCGCGCGCCGCCAGCGCGGGGTCGCGCCCGGCGGGGTCGCCAAGGCCGCCGCCGCCCGGCGTCTCGACGATCAGGCGGTCGCCGGCCGGCACGACCTGGCGGCCCTTGGCCCGCAGCGTGGCGCCCGAGGCCAGCCGCAGCCGGCCAGGCGCGCCATCGCCGCCGCCGAGCGCGCCGCGCGCGGGGTTGGCCACGCGGTCGAACGCCGCCGCGATCAGCATGGCCGCGTCCTCGCGCGCATGGCGTACCTCGATCACCTGGCCAAGGCCGCCGCGCGTGGCGCCGGTGCCGCCCGAGCCGATGCGGAACTCCTTGCGGTCGAAGATGATCGGGGCCTGGGTTTCCAGGATTTCGAGCGAGACGTTGCGCACGCCGCTCGGATAGGCCGTGACCGAGAGGCCGTCCTTGCCGGGCCGCGCGCCGGTACCGCCGGTGGAGAAACTGATCACGTTGAAACGCTCGCCGCGGCGCATGGCCTCGGCATCGGCCTGGCTTGCCCCTGCCAGCACCTCGCCGCCAACGAGCTGCAGGTTCCACAGCGACGAAGCGCCCTCGGCCGGCACGCGATCCGCCCGCGCCTGGCGGAGCGCGCCGAACACGGCGTCGGGCAGCAGTTGCCCGAGCACGTGGCGCGCCGTCACGGCGGCGGGATGCAGCGCGTTCAGGATGCAGCCGGCGGGCGCCTCGACGCGGATCGGCGCCAGCGATCCGGCATTGTTCGGCACGTCGGGCCCGACCAGGCAGCGGATGCCGAACGAGGTGTAGGCGTCGGTGTAGGCCTTGGGCACGTTGATGCCGCGCGCCACGCTGCCCGAGGTGCCGGCGTAGTCCACCGTGATGCCGTCGTCGGCGATGGTCACCGAGACCTGCAGCGTGATGGGCGCGTCGTAGCCATCCGCTACCAGGGTGTTGTGCCAGGTCCCGCGCGGCCAGCCGCGCAGCGCGTCGCGCATCGCCCGGGCCGAGCGCGCGATGACAAATTCGCCCAGTTCCTCGAGATCGGATAACTTGAACTCGCGCAACAGCGTGCGCAGCCGCCGGCCGCCGACCTCGTTGCACGCGATCAGCGCGAAGAGGTCGCCCTCCACCTGCTCCGGGTCGCGCACGTTGGCGCGGATGATGGCCCGCACGGCCGGGTCCACCGTGCCGCGGCGCACGAAGCGCAGGATGGGGAGGAACAGGCCTTCATGGTAGATCTCCAGGCCGTCCGGGCTGGAGCCGATGCCGCCGATGTCCACCACATGCAGCGTGGAGGCGAACAGCGCCACCGGGCGCGCCGTCCCCGGCTCGCCGTCATCGCGCTCGCCGTGGTGGAAGACGGGCGTGACCATCGTCATGTCGAACAGGTGGCCGGTGCCTTTCCACGGATCGTTGGTGAGGAACACGTCGCCGTCTTCCATCGTGTCCGGCGGAAAGCGCCGCAGGAAGTGCTTGACCGATTCGGCCATCGAGTTGACGTGGCCCGGCGTGCCGGTCACGGCCTGCGCGATCATCCGGCCATCGGGCAGGAACACGCCGGCCGACAGGTCGCCGGCCTCGCGCGTGGGGGTGCCGAAGGCCGTGTGGATCAGCACCTGCGCCTGTTCCTCGACCACGGAGAGCAGACGGTTCCAGGCGAGTTGGTGGCGGATGAGCCGGCCGGGTCGGGCGGCCTGACCGGACGGACTGGTCGGGACGTCAGCCAGTGTCCTGGCAGCGGATGTCTTGCTCATGCGGCGGTTCCTGCGGGATCTTTGGTAGGGGTGGCGGCGTGCTTCGTGACCAGGCCCGCCTCGATGTCTCGCGCGAGCAGGGCGGGGTCACGCTCGGCGGGATCGCCAAGGCCGGCGCCGCCTGGCGTCTCGACCACCAGCACCTCGCCGGCCGGAATGACCTGTCGGCCCTTGCCGCGCAGCACGGTACCGGCGTGTCGGAGCCGAGCCGTGCCGGGCGCGCCGTCGCCGCCGCCGAGCGCGCCGCGCGCGGGAAAGCGCACGCGGTCCCAGGTGGCGGACAGCACCATCGGATCGCCGTCGGCGTTCTCGATTTCGATGACCTGTCCGAGGCCGCCGCGCGACGCGCCGACGCCGCCCGAGTCCGGGCGGTACTCCTTGCGCCGGAACAGCAGCGGCGCCTGCGTCTCGAGGATTTCGAGCGACACGTTGCGCACGCCGCTCGGATAGGCCGTGGCCGAGAGACCGTCCTTGCCCGGGCGCGCGCCGGTGCCTCCGGTGGAGAAGCTCACGATGTTGAAGCGTCGCGCGCGGCGCAGAGCGTCGTTCGGCCCGCCCTCGATCGGCTGGCCGCCGAACAGGCGAACGTTCCAGAGCGACGAGGCGCCTTCGGCGGGCACGCGGTCGGGCCGCGCCTGGCGCAGCGCGCCGAATACCAGGTCGGGCAACATCTGGCCGATCGCCGCGCGCGCGGCAACGGCGGCGGGCGGCAGCGCGTTCACGATGGAGCCTTCCGGCGCCACGACCCGGATGGGCGCGAGCGAGCCCGAGTTGTTGGGCACGTCGGCGCCGATCAGGCAGCGGATGCCGAACGAGGTGTAGGCGTCGGTGTAGGCCTTGGGCACGTTGATGCCGCGGGCGATGCTGGCCGAGGTGCCCGCGAAGTCGACCACGATGCCGTCGTCCGACACCGTGATGGCCGCATGGAGATCCAGCGGCGAGTCATAGCCGTCCACCGTCATGTGGTTGTGCCAGGTACCCTTGGGCCATGCGCGCAGCGCCTCGCGCATGGCCAGCCGCGAACGTTCGATGATGTAGTCTCCCTGCGCCTGCAGGTCGCCGAGCCCGAACTCGCGCAGCATGCGCCGCAGTCGCGTGGCGCCCACGGCGTTGCAGGCCACCAGCGCGTGGAAGTCGCCCTCCACCTGGCCGGGCTCGCGCACATTGGCGCGCACGATGTCCAGCACCGCTTCCTCGATCACGCCCTCGCTGACGAAGCGCAGCGGCGGCAGGAACAGTCCCTCCTGGTAGATATCCAGCGCATCGGGGCCGGCATTGACGCCACCGATGTCGACCACGTGCACGGTGGAGGCGAACAGCGCGACGAGGCGCTTCGCGCCGTTTTCTCCATCGCCGTCGCCATCCCCGTGGAAGACCGGCGTGAGCATGACCACGTCGAACAGGTGCCCGGTTCCCTTCCACGGATCGTTGGTGACGTAGACATCGCCGTCGCGCATGGTTTCCACCGGAAACGCGCGCAGGAAATGCAGCACGGAATCGGCCATCGAATTGACGTGGCCCGGCGTGCCGGTCACGGCCTGCGCGATCATCCGGCCATCGGGCAGGAACACGCCGGCCGACAGGTCGCCGGCCTCGCGCGTGGGGGTGCCGAAGGCGGTGCGGATCAGGGTCTGGGCCTGTTCTTCCACCACCGCGAGCAGGCGGCTCCAGACCAGTTGCTGGCGCAGCGCCTGACGGCCAGCAGCGTTTGTCATACGGCCTCCGCTTCGGCCGCGGGCGCGCGCTGCCGGCGCGCGGCGGTGGTGTCGTCGAGCACCAGCGCGCCCAGCTTGCTCACGCGCGCCTCGAAGCCCGAAATGACGTGCGTGGTCGTCTCGTCTTCCACCACCAGTGCCGGGCCTTCGATCCACTTGCCCGCGCCGAGCGCGGCACGCTCGAAGACTGGCACCTCGCTCCACTGCCCGGTCTCCGCGTCGTACAGCCGCCGGGTGCCGGAGGGCTGGGCGCGGTGCGCGTCGGCCACGATTTCGTCCGGCTCGGGCGCCGCGCGCCCGCCGGCTTCCACGGCGACCGACCAGCTCACCGCCTCCGCCGCGATGTGCGGCAGGCTGCGGCCGTAGAGCGCGGCATAGCGCGCCTCGAAGCGCTCGTGCAGGGCCTTGCCGCTGGCCACGTCGAACGGGCCGTCCGGCAGTTCCACGGGAATCTCGTGGCCCTGGCCCGCGTACCGCATGAAGGCCTGGCGATGGCGTACCAGCGAAGCGCCCGGCGCGGCGCGCAGCACCACGTCGTCAGCGGTGGCGGTGAGTTCGGCAAGCAGCTTGTCCACCGCCGCGTGGTCGATGCGATCGAGCCGCTGCGCGAGGCTGCGTACCGTCTGGTAAGCCACCGGTGCCCACAGGAAGCCCAGCGCCGAACCCACGCCGGCGGAATTGGGGATCACCAGCCGCGCCACGCCCAGCTTGCGCGCCAGCAGTGCGGCATGCAGCGGCGCGGCACCACCGAAGGCAATGACGGTGCTGTCTTCCGCCACCTTGCCGAGCTCGGAGGCATGCACGCGCGCCGCGTTGGCCATGTTTTCCGTGACGATCTCGATCACGGCCTGCGCGGCCGGCTCGATGTCGAGGCCCGTTTGCGCGGCCAGGCCCCGCAGCAGCGCCTCGCGTGCGCGTTGCGGGTCCAGCCGCACCTTGCCGACCGCGAAGCGCGCCGGGTCGATGGTGCCGAGCGCGGCGTGCGCATCGGTCACGGTAGGCAGTTCGCCGCCCAGCCCATAAGCCGCCGGGCCGGGCGAGGAACCCGCGCTGTCGGGGCCGACCTGGACCACGCCAAGGTGGTTGACGCGCGCGATGGAGCCACCGCCGGCGCCGATTTCCACCATCTCGATGACCGGGATGCGGATCGGCAGGCCGGAGCCCTTGAGGTGCCGGTGCACGCGACCGAACTCGAAGCTGCGGCTCACCTGTGGCTGGTAGTCGTCGATGAAGCAGATCTTGGCCGTGGTGCCGCCCATGTCGAACGACAGCGCGCGCGCGGCGCCGATCTGCTCGGCGACCTGGCGTGCGAGCACCGCGCCGCCGGCGGGGCCGGATTCGACCAGGCGCACCGGTTCGTCGATGCCGGCCTGCAGCGTGGTGATGGCGCCGCCCGAGGTCATCAGGAACGGCTCGGCGCGCAGGCCGCGCGCGGCCGCCCCTTCCTGCAGGCGGCGCAGGTAGCCCGCCACCTGCGGCTGCACGTAGGCGTTGGCGCTGACGGTGGACAGTCGCTCGTACTCGCGGATCTCGGGGCATACGTCCGAGGCCAGCGACACCCACAGGCCGGGTGCGTGCTCGCGCAGCAGGTCGCGCACGCGGCGCTCGTGCGCGGGATTGGCGTAGCCGTGCAGGAAGCAGACGGCCACGCTCTCGATGCCGTCGGCCAGCAGCCGCCGTGCCAGCTCGACCACCTGCGCCTCGTCGAGCGGCGTGATCACGCGGCCGGCCGCATCGGTGCGCTCGACCACGCCATGACGCCAGTGGCGCGGAACCAGCGGCGCGGGCTTGTCGAGGAACACGTCGTACTGCGCGAAACGGTCTTCGAGGCCGATTTCCACCAGGTCGCGGAATCCGTGCGTGGTGAGCAGCGCGGTAGGCGCGCCTTTGCGCTCGATCAGCGCGTTGGTGGCCAGCGTGGTGCCGAGGATCAGCAGGTCGACGTCGGCCCAGCCGGCACCTGCCAGTCGCAGCACTTCTTCGACGCCGCCGAGGACGGCTTGCTCCGGCGCCGTCGGCGTGGTGAGTACCTTCAGCGTGTGCTTCTCGGTGCCGCGCAGCAACACCACGTCGGTAAAGGTGCCGCCGACGTCGACGGCGACACGCAGGCGCGGGTCATGCGCGGCGGAGGGGGAGGGGAGTTGCGAAGACATGAGGGAGAAGCTCTTTGAAAGGGTCGGCGCTCGAATCCGCTTGGCGCCGGCCGGCGACGCAGATGCAACCGCGCTGGCGGCGCACGCTTTCGCCACGGCACGCGCCGTGGGGCAGGGCCATAAGCCACGCGGAGGAAACCGATCATGTTGCGCGCGTGCGGCGGCCTGGGCAACGAACGCGTTCGACTATCGTTATGCGCTGCGCTGCGCTGCACTGCGCGGCCCGCGGCACCCGGTGGCCGGAGCGGCGGCGCGCGCCTGCCATCGGGCGGCGCGAGGCGGCCGTCCTATCCCGCCGGCTGCTCGTCGTAGCCAGGCGGCGCGACGAAGCCGCCGTAGGCCTGTTCCAGCAGGTGCGCGAAGTGCAGGGTGGTGCGATCTTCGAGGTAAGGGCCAACGGCTTGCGCGCTGATGGGCAAGCCTTGCGCATCGAGTCCGAGCGGAAAGCTGGTGGCCGGCAGTCCTGGCAACACCGGCAGGCCCGCCCAGTAGAACAGGTCGAGGAAGCGGACCTGGCGGGTGCCGTCGGCGAACTCGACCGGGAACGTGCGCGCGTCCTTCGGTTCGCGCTGGTCGTGCGCGAAGGCCGGCAACGGCGCCACCGGCGTCACCACCACGTCGAAGCGTCCGAACAGGCGCTCCCATTGGTGGCGCAGTGCGAAGCGCGCTTCGTTGTCGCGCAGCCAGTCGGCATGACGCAAGGCCGGCGCGCGCAGCCAGGCGGCATCGGCGCTGTCGTCATCAGGCGAGAGTGCCGCAAGGCGTTGGCGCGCGGCCTCGCTCTGCGCGGGCGGCGACGCCAGCGAGGAGCCCAGCAGGCTGCGGTACACGCGGTGCTGCAGCACCAGATCGGGCAGGAGGCCGGCCGGCACGTCGGCGATGTGGCTCACTTGCGTGCCCTGAGTGCGCAGGCGTTCCACGAGGCGCTCCACCACCTGCTGCTCGTGCAGGCTGCGTTCGGTGCCCGGCCACTGGTCGATGACCAGCACCCGGAAGTCCCGCAGCCGTGCGTGGCGCGCAGGCGGCAGCGCGACCTTCCAGGCCTTGGCGGCGATCGGCTCGCGGTTGAGCAGCAGGTCGAGCGCCAGCTCCAGGTCGGCGGCGGTGCGTGCCAACGGACCGGCCACCACCAGGTCGCGGTCCGCCAGGCGGCCCGAGGGCACGCCGGTGCCGCCCAGCGCGACCAGGCCCGCGGTCGGCTTGTGGCCGTAGACGCCGTTGAAGTGCGCGGGAATGCGGATCGAGCCGCCGATGTCGGTCCCCAATTCCAGGGAGACATAGCCAGCCGCCAGCGCGGCCGCCGAACCGCCCGACGAGCCGCCCGGGGTACGTGCAAGATCCCATGGATTGTTGCTCGTACCGTGGATGGCGTTATAGCTCTGCAGGTCGGCCAGCGCGAGAGGAACATTGCTCTTGCCGACGATCACGGCACCGGCCTCACGCAGTGCCGCGACGGCCAGCGCGTCGGTTGCGGCGACGTTGTCGGCATAGGCGGGGTTGCCGTTGCTGGTGACAAGTCCGGCCACGTCGAACGATGCCTTTACCGTGATCGGCACGCCTAGCAGCGGCTGGCGTTCGCCGCGAGCCAGGGCAGCGTCGGCCGCGCGCGCGTCGGCGCGGGCTGCTTCGTCGTTTCGCACGACGACGGCGTTGATCGCTCCGTCGAGGCGGTCGATGCGCGCCAGTACGTGTTCGAGCAACTCGACAGCCGTTACGTGGCCGTCAGCGAGCGCCTGGGCCTGTGCGCTCGCGCTCGCAAAGGTCAGCGCCTGCAAGCGAGACTGCTGGATGTCCTGCGTCGTCATGCTGGATCCCCGGGTGTCGGCATTCATTTGCGCGGCTCGATCCAGGCGTCCGAGAGATCGCCCGCCATCAGGTCGATGCTGTTATTGAGGTTGTGTACGCGCACGCTGTACACCTGGACAAATGGAACGGTGACAAGCGGCAGCACCGGCAGGTCGCGCCCGACGATCTGCTGGATCTGCTTGAAATGACTTGCGCGCCTGCCAGGGTCGACCTCCACGGCCGCCTGGCGAAATAGCTCGTCGACCTGCGCATTGACATAGTGCGAGCCGTTGATCCAGACCAGCGGGTTGCGCACACCGTCGCCCCAGTAGATCCGCTGCACGCCCACTGTCGGGTCGAACAGGCGTCCGAGGCCGTTGATATTGATGTCGAAGTCGCGCGTGGTGTAAACGCGTTTCAGAAAGGTGGGAAGGTCGCCATCCACGACTTCCACCTTGATGCCGACGCGGCCGAGCGCCGAGCGCAGATAGTCCGTGGTCCGCTTGAATTCCGCCCCGGGGATGTAGCTCAGTCGGAGGGCAAAGCGCTGGCCCGTGGCCGGCTTCGGATAGCCCGCCTCGTCAAGCAACCGGTTCGCCGCCGCGACATCGAACGGGTACTGGAAGGTACTGTCGTCATAGTAGTCAGACAAGACGCGCGGAACAGGGGAGTTCACCAGCTCTGTGCGCTGGTAGTAGATGGCATTCCGGATGAAGTTGCGATCGATGGCCTGTGCAATGGCGTGGCGTACCTTGACGTTCGCCAGGATTGGATTCTCTACATTGAATTCCAGGAATGACGCGTTGTTGAGGAAGCCATCGTACGTGTCGTCCGTCCTCAGCTTCGGGTTCGCGGCCAACCGCTCCAGGTCAGCCAGTCCGACCCCCTGTGCCGCATCGACCTCGCCGGTTTCCACCGCGGTCGAAATAGCGGCCGGATCTCGCATGAACTTCAGGATCACCCGGTCGAGGTGCGGATAGCCCTTGCGCCAGTAGTTCGGATTCTTGCGAAGCACCACGTGGCTGCCGCGTACCCACTGCTCGAATAGGAAAGGCCCGGTGCCAACAGGCGCATTGCTGTTCGGGCTGCTTAGCGGCGCACCGTCACCATAGCGATGCGCAGGCACGACGGGCAGCTCGGCAGACGACAGCGCCTTGAGGAGAAAGGGCGCCGGTTTCGACAGGACAATGACCGCGGTAAGCGGGTCAGGCGTGTCGACGCGCTCCACATTGGCCAGCGTGATGCGTCCGCGCGGCCCCTGCTTTTTTTGCGCAAGCACCGAGTACCGGACGTCCTCGGCGGTGAAGTTGGTGCCGTCGTGAAATTTGACGCCCGGCCGAAGCTTGAAGGTGTACTTCAGGCCATCGGCACTGACTTGCCAGGCCGTAGCCAGTAGCGGCTGGGGGTTGAACTTCGCATCGTAGCGAAGCAAGCCTTCCGTGATCTTGCCGCTGACGTTGCGATTGTCGGTCTTTGTGTCAAGAAAGGAGACGAGTGCCGTAGGCTCTTGCGAGAGGGCGTATGTCAGTGTGCCGCCTTCCACGGGGGACTGTGCATTGCTCGGCGCAGTGACAGCGAGTGGCAAGGCTGCGAGCACGAGATGAAAATACAGGCGGTCGAACTTGAGAGTCCTAAGCAAGGATGGGAGCATGACATGCAGCGTGGATCGCAGCGTCGTTGAATAGGCATTCGATTGTCTTGGAATTTCGCGAACGCACTTAGCATTTGTTCGCGCATTGAAATGCGACGCGGCTGCATGTCAACATGCAGCCGCGATCAAATGGCGCTGGACCGGGTAGGCGCAGCGAGAGCGGTGCGAATGGGGTGTGATCTCGCGCTGTGTGGCCTGGCTACGGCACGCGGTGCGTCATATGCAAGAGGATTTTTCGTCTGTCGAGCCGCGCCGGGGTTGGGTTTCAGTTCCGGATTGCATATTTAACATAAGGCTAATTATGCGTGCATCAGATGTACAGGCTAAATTAGAAATGTCGTACCCCAAACGGCCCCAGATCTAGCCGAAAGCCGCCATGCAATCACCTAAGCCCTACTTGTCGCCGTAATGCAGGCGACAGGCGATGATGGTCAGTTCGTCGTCGCTGGCGAAATAGACCAGGCGGTTGGTGTCGTCGATGCGGCGCGACCAGTAGCCGGACAGATTGCCTTTCAGGGGCTCGGGCTTGCCGATGCCCTCGAACGGCTGGCGTTGTGCGTCCTGGATCAGCGCGTTGATGCGCTTGAGCGTCTTCTTGTCCTGGCCCTGCCAATACACATAGTCTTCCCGGGCGTCAGGCGTGAAGGCCAGCGGGCGCGTCATTCAGCGTCCGGGTCGATCAGGTCGTGCTTCTCGGCCATGCCGGCGTGGTGCTGCTGAATCGAGCGCATCAGGCGCCCGGCGTTGGCCGGCGAGTTGAGCAGGTGCATCGTTTCCATCCAGCTGTCGTACTGCTCCTGCGACATGATGACGGCATTGGGTGCGTCGCGTCGTGTGATCAGCACGGCGTCGTGATCGGCGATGGCCTGGTCGATGACTGCCTTCAGGTTGTTGCGGGCATCGGAGAAATGAACGGTGCGCATGGCCTCCCTCCGTCAGACTTGTTCAATTAACGGAACAAGTCTAGCACCGGGAAGTTCGGCATCGCAGTTGAAATATCCAAATCCGGACACCACACCACCCCCACAAAAACAACCGCACCCCGGAGGTCGACCGACCATCCGGGGTGCGTTGTCCTGCGTCGGCCTTCTTACTTGCCGGGCGAGCCGACCTCGGTGGGGTCGCCAGGCGCGGCGAAGGCATTCAGTTCACCGGCCACCGCCGCCTTATAGGCCGGCGCCGAGGTGGAAACGCCGTCCCAGACCGCCGAGGTGTTTGCCGTTCCGCCGAACGCGGTGCCGGCATGGCTGGCCGCGGTGAACGTCACGCCGGTGGAAGGCGCCGAAGTCGGGACGCTGACCGTCGATCCGTCCGCCTGCGTCGTCGTGACCGCCGAGCCCTTGTAGTTGAAGGCCGTTACCACCTTGCCCTGCTGGTCGAAGAGAACCACCATGTCCTCCTTGCCCAGGCCGATGCCCTTGGCGCCCATTGCGATGACCGGCGTGGTCGCATCCAGGCCCCAGGCCGTCTTGAACGCGGTGGCGTCAGTCGTGTTGACCACGACCAGGCGCCCGCCCGCGGGAATGACCGTGCCGGAGGGGAACAACTCGAAGTTGTTGGCATCCGTGGCGGTCGCGTGGTCGTCGCTCCACTTCCAGCCGGACAGATCGGCCACTGCCGTGCCGTAGTTGTAGATTTCGAAGAAGTCGACGCCGGAGGGCGTGCTCTCGTTCGAGTTCACTTCGCTGACCAGCACGGTCGGGACCACGGGTGCCAGCGAGACGGTGCTGAAATTGAATGCCGTGGGCGAACTGATGCCGTCGAAGGCATTGCCCGAGGTATCCAGGACGGCACCGGCATCCACGCGGACATCGTAGTTGATGCTGTTCTGCAGCGGGGTGCCGGGCGTGACGATGACCGACGAGCCGCTGAACTTGACCTGCGCCGTGTCGGTGACCGGAATCGTGCGCGTATCGCCGGCGCTTTCGATCACGATGTTGCCCACTCCCCTGCTCACCGTCTCGTTGAAGTTCAGCGAGATCGAGGCGTTCGCGGCGACATTGGTGGCATCGTCGGCCGGCATGGTGCTGGCGAGCTGGGGCGCCACGTGGTCGGCTTCGCCCACGGTGCTGAAGGACAGCGCGGCGGCATTGGAGATGGCCGGCGCGCCGTTGATGACGCCATCGGCGTAGCTGATGGTGTACTGGGAGCCCGGCGCCAGATCGACGGCGGGATTGATCTTCACGACCTTGCCGCTGATGGTCACCTGCGCGTCGCGCACGGGAATCTTGCGGACATCCTTGGCGCCGTTGCTGAGGACCACGAAGCCGTCGCCGGCGGTCACGTCCTGCGGGAAAGTCAGGTAGAGGTTGCTGCCGACGCCGACCGCGTCCTTGTTCTTGGTCGGCGTGAAGACGGCCAGTTCGGGACCGGTGCCATCGCCCTTCTCGCCCACGGCGTAGAGGTTGCCGGCCGGGTCCATCGTCACGCCTTCGTTCTGGGCGGCGCTGCCCACCGCCAGGCTGCTGTGGACGTTGCCGGCCCGGTCGACCTTGACGACTTCGCCGTCGGGCCCGCTGATGACGACGAGGTTGTCATAGTCGGGCGCCGTCGACGGCAGGATGTTCGACAAGGCAAACACGTCGTTGTGCGAGGACAGCCCGGTCTTGGTGGGATCGAACAGGTCGACCGAATTGTCGGTGGTCGGCGAGCCGTTCGACGCCGTGCCAGCCGCGAAATCGATCGTGGTCTGGAACAGCCCGATGGGCTGCTTTTCCTTCGCGAAGATGTAGCCGCCCGTCATCGGGTCGTAGCTGACCCCTTCCAGGCCGATGTTGCCAATGGTCGTGCCCAGCTTGACGGTCTTCGCGCCGGTGCCGTCCAGAACGGTGTTGGGAACGTAGCTGAACTGGTCGACTTGCCGGAAGCGCTCTTCCACCAGCACGAACTTGTTGCCGCCGACCCAGGAGATGCCTTCGGTGTCGTAGAAATACGTGCCCTGCGGCTTGGTCGCGTCGGCGGCCAGTTGCATGGAGTCGATCAACTGGCCCTGCTTCGTGACCTGCGTGATCGAGGTGCCGCCATCGCCGATGACGAACAGCGTCCCGGTGTCCTGGTTGTAGGTCACGCCGGACGCCTCCGCGGCCAGCAGGTTGGCTCCGGTCCCTACCGGCAGCGCGTACTTGCCCGTCGAGTAGTAGTTCTCCAGCTCGTAGGTATCTTGCGCAGCCGCGAAGGAAAGCGCCGGCGCGCTGGCCGCGGGAGTCTGGGCGCTGGGGCCTGCCGGGGAGGAGGACGGGGAGTCACTGCCGCACGCGCTCAGGGCAAGCGCGAGCGCGGTCAAGGGGAAGACCAGTCTCCGGGTTTTGAATTGTTTTTCTGGGGTTGCCATAGTCGGGATGGGAGCGGTTGTTACAATTAGAAACAGGCATATTAATGGTCTTATATGTCACTTTTGCTTCAGGGAAACAGAATGGCGCCCGACCGCCTGAAGCCCGCCTGCCTGAGTGGCCGCCTGACTGGGGACACAACGGAAGACCGGCAACGCAGTGAAACCGCTCCCATCCCGCTCCCATCTTGGTCGCATCAGGCCCGTGTCACCACCGCCCTGCCCCCCCCACGACGGCGCCCGGATGCCCCGGCCACCAATGCCCGCCTCGCCAAGTGTGCAGCACGCCATATTTGTCAACTCCACCTTTGGCGGGGTATCAGGTCGAAAACCGTTGCGCGAGACTCGACGCCGCCTGGCATTGGCCTGACAGCCCGTGCCGGCCGGAGCGCATGCCAGAGCCAAGGGAGTCAAGGGTCGGGAACCTCCCGGTGTGCGCGACAGAAATCAACCAGATAAGAGACATTCAGGGATGAAATCGAAACTTGTTTTGGCGGGGCTGGCGGCTGCCGTGCTTTCCGCGTGCGGCGGCGGTTCGGGGGATAGCGCAGCAACTGCGCCTGCGCCCATTACCACCAAGGTCAGCGGCACTGCCGCGGTGGGCGCGGCACTGGCCAACGTCACCGTGCAGGCCAAGTGCGCGGTGGGCGGCGGCAGCGCCACGACGGCCGCCGACGGCACCTTCACGATCAACATCGCCGACGCCAAGCGCCCCTGCGTGCTGAGCGCGGTGGCGCCGGACGGCACGGTGCTGCATTCGGTGGTGGAAGCCGGCACGGACACCAGCGTGGTGGCCAACATCACGCCGCTGACCGAACTGGTCACGGCCGCGCTGGCGCAAGGCAGCACGAGCACGTTCTTCGACCAGTTCGACGCCAATGCCCAGGCGCGGCTGACCGCCGCCAACCTGTCGACCTCGACCGATACCGTGCGCCTGGCGCTGACCGGCCTGGTCGACATCTCCGGCACCGACCCGCTCAAGGGCGCGCTGGTGGCGGCCAGCGGCGGCAAGGCCGGCAACGCGCTGGACCAGTTGCTGGACCAACTGGCCGCGCGCCTGGCGACATCCAAGGCCACCGTGGCCGACCTGTCCACGGCCATCGGCAGCAACGCGGGCCCGGTGGCCATCGGCACGATCCTGCAGAAGGCCTCCGCCACCTGCGCGGGCCTGCGCACGGGCAAGTATTTCGGGCTGCGTTCCGGCTACTTCTCCTCGCTGACCGTCGATGCGGACGCGCTGACCCTGACGGACAATTCGCCGCTGACCAGCATGATCTCGGCTTCCGTCGTGAATCCGACGTGGCCGCTGGCGCCGGCCGTGAACGATGCCTGCCGCTTCGACGTCACCGGCACCCCTTCCAGCCTGCTGGTCTCGAAATCGGGCGTGTCGCTGCTGATCCCGAGCGCCGGCGCCGTGGCGGCGCCGAATGGCCTGCTGGGCTTCGTCGTGCCGGCACAGCAGCTGCCGCTGGCCGACCTCGCCGGCAACTGGAATGCGCTGGCTTTCCAGAGCGCCGACAACGGCAACACGTACGGTACGTCACGCCTGACCTTCACGCTGGACGCCAACGGCAAGATGACGGCCGCTTCGAGCTGCGACGACGATAACGCCTGCACGAGCTGGGGCGCCGGCGAGCTGGCCACGCTCACGGCCAACAACGACGGCTCCTTTGCGGCGACCAGCAACGCCGGCACTGGCCGGGCGGCGGCGTTCAAGGGCACGGACGGACTGGTGTCCGCGGTGATCGGCCAGTCGAACGGCCTCATCGTCGCCACCAAGCAGGTCGTGCGCGCCCTGCCCGTTGCCGGTTCGACCAACTCGTACTGGGACTATGTGGCATTTGCCGACCTCGCCAGCCAGTTTGGCGTCTGGAGCACCACGATCACCAGCGTCGATCCCAAGACCAGCACGTACACGCGCACCCGCATCGACGACAAGCGCGTCGACGCCTGGACGCAGAACGTTCCGGTAAACGGCCTGCGCTATCGCGCCAAGGGCAGCGCCGCGGACGAACTGATCGCGATGTCGCTGGGCAACACCGGCGTGGGCGTGAACATCGGCCTGCACGTCACGAAGCCGTACCTCGACATTTCGGTGAATCGTCCGTGATGTCCTGCCCGGCGGCCATGCGCCGCCGGGCGGATTCCACATGGACAGGCTGGACAGCCCGCTGCGAAGCGGGCTTTTTTTTCGCCGGGCCGGCGCGGACCGCGCTAGTCCTCGGAAAGCTCGCAGAAGCGCAGGCGATTGCCGAATGGATCCGCCACCTGCAGTTGCCGTCCCCAGCCGAGGGCTTCGATGGCGGGCTTCGCATATCGATACGGCTTCGATTCCAGTTCGCGATGGAGCGCATCGATGTCATGGACCGGCACGAACACCGTCGATCCGGGCGTCGCGTCGCCGTGGTGCTCGCTCAGGTGCAGCGTCAGGCCGGAGCGCCTGACCTGCATGTACAGCGGAAAGTCGTCGCCGAACCGATGCTCCCACTCCAGCGAGAAGCCGAGGTAGTCCAGATAGAACTCCCTGGCCTTGTCGATCGAGAAGATGCGGAGGATCGGGATGGCGGCGGACAGATTCATGGCTTCAGCGGATCGGGAGACTGGCGGACTGGCGGACTGGCGGACTGGCGGACTGGCGGACTGGCAATGATGGATGCGCGCCGGGAACCTGCAAAGCCCGGGCAGCGCCCGGGCGCCCGCGCCCGGTCTTGCGTCACCTGCCTGCCTCATCGTTCTCCCAGCTGCCGCAGCCGCGCCCTCAGCGTCTCGATCTGCTCCAGCAGGTCGAGTACCACGGCGGTGCCGCCCACGCTCAGTTCGAGGTCGTGCATCAGCCGCAGCGCCGTGCGCGTGCGTTTCAGGGCCGAGCCGTCGAAGCGCCATTGGCGCGGGTCCTCGCCATGCGCGGGGATCACGCCCTCCGCCACCAGCGCGGCCACCTGATCCGTTTCGGCCCGGCAGGCCACGCTCAGTTCGACCAGCGTGAACTGGACCTCTTGCTCCACGAGAACGCCCTGCAAGCCGGGCATGCCGTTATCGCTCATCGCATCAAGCCTCCAGTGAACGGCGCGGGGCAAAGCCGTCGAAGGTCTTCGCCATCTCCCGGTAGGCTGCCTTCGCCTTGTCCGTGTCCGCCGGCGGCAGGGCGATCGACAGCACCGCGTACAGGTCGCCGGGCTGGCCGCCGGGAATGCCCTTGCCCTTGAGCCGCAGCTTGCGGCCCGACGCCGAGCCGGGCGGCAGTTTCATCTGCACGCTGCCGTCCGGCGTGGGGATGATGACGTCCGCGCCGAGCGCGGCTTCCCAGGGCGCCACCGGGATGTCGACGTAGACATCGCCGCCGTCCACGCGGAACAGCGGGTCCGGCGCGAACGCGACTTCGAGGTACAGGTCGCCGGCCGGCGCATCGCCGATGGCGGGGCCGCCCTGCCCGGCGAGCCGCAGGTGCTGGCCGCCGCGGATGCCCTTCGGGATGCTCACGTCCAGCTGCCGCTCGCGCATGCGCACGTGCCCGTCCGCGTCCATCTGCGGCACGCGCAGCGAAATGGTGCGGCGGGCGCCCCGGTAGGCGTCGCGCAGGTCGATCTGCACCTTGGCGTGATGGTCGCTGCCGGCCATGTGCGTGCCACGCGCGCCGCGCGCGCCGGCCGCGCGGGCGCCGAACAGCGTCTCGAAGAAATCGCTGTGGTCCATGTCGGCGCCGGCATAGCCATCGCCGCCGCTGTACTCGAAGCCGCTGTCCCAGCCCGGCGGCGGGGTGAACTCCCGGCCGGACTTGTAGCGCGCCTCGACGTCGTCGTAGGCGGCTCTTTTCTCGCTGTCCTTCAGCGCCTCGTATGCCTCGGCCACGTCCTTGAAGCGGGCCTCCGCATCGGGTTCCTTGTTCAGGTCGGGGTGGTACTTGCGCGCCAGCTTGCGATAGGCACGCTTGATGTCGTCCTGCGTGGCCGTGCGCTCCACGCCCAGCGTCGCGTAGTAATCCTTGAACTCCATGCGGGCTCCCGGCAAGGGACTGCGAGATGCGGCCGGCACTCGCGGCCGGCATCCGCTCAAGTATAGCCAAGGCTCGGGGCGCGGCGTGTGATTCTCTCGTGGCGGGGCGCGCGCCCCGCCTTCCCCGGCGGCTTGCCGGTCATGCCAGCGCATGACCGCGGCAATCCGCGCCGGGGGCGCTACGCGGGGTATTACTTGCTCAGCGCGGGTTCGCTGGCGGGGACTTCGATCGGCTTGCGCGGCTTCTTGCGGCCGCGCCACACCGAGTACGTGACGCCGAGCAGCAGCAGCGCGGAGGCGACGACGAAGGTGCAGCTGATCGGGCGCTGCACGAAGATCATCATGTCGCCGCGCGACAGCAGCAAGGCGCGGCGGAAGTTCTCTTCCACCATCGGCCCCAGCACGAAGCCGAGCAGGATCGGCGCCACCGAGAACCCGAGCCACATGAACAAGGCCCCGATCAGGCCGAAGGCCATGACTTCCCAGATCTGGAACAGGCTGTTCTGCGTGCTGAAGACGCCCACCACGATAAAGAACATCGCCGAGGGGAACAGGTAGCGGTACGGCACCTGCAGCAGCTTGACCCACACGCCGATCAGCGGCACGTTCAGCACGATCAGCAGCACGTTGCCGATCCAGAAGCTGGCGATCAGGCCCCAGAAGATGTCCGGGTGCTCGCCGATCAGCTGCGGGCCGGGAGAGATGCCCTGGATCATCAGCGCACCGAGGATCAGCGCCATCACCGCGTCGCCGGGGATGCCCAGGCTCATGGTGGGGATGAAGTCCACCTGCGTCTTGGAGTGCGACGAAGCCTCCGGCGCGGCCACGCCCGCGATCATGCCGGTGCCGAATTTCTCCGGCGTCTTGGAGATCTTGCGCTCGAGCGCATAGGCGATGAAGGTGGTGATGGTGGGGCCGGTGCCGGGCATGGCGCCGAACACGGTGCCCACGCCGGTGCCGCGCACCATCGGCCAGAATGCCTCCTTCAGCTCGGCCATCGAGGGCCGCATGTCGCGGATGCGCAGCGAGCCCTTGTTGTGCACCACCGCCATGCGGTTGACGTTGAGCAGGAAGTCCGCCACGCCGAACAGGCCCATCGCGATGGCCACCAGTTCCAGGCCGTCGCTCAGCTCCGGGATGTCCAGCGCGAAGCGGAACGTGCCGGTGTTCACGTCGGTGCCGACCACGCCGCAAAGCAGGCCGAACAGCGTCATCGCCACTCCCTTGAGCGGCGAGCCGCGCGACATGGTGGAACCCGCCAGCAGCCCCAGCAGCATGATCGAGAAGATCTCGGTCGGGCCGAACTTGAACGAGATTTCCGTCAGCAGCGGCGAGGCGAAGATCATCACGATGATGCCCACCGAGGCGGCGAAGAACGAGCAGATCATGGTGATGCCCAGCGCCGTGCCGCCCTTGCCCGCCCGCGTCATCGGGTAGCCGTCGAGGCAGGTCACCGCGTGCGGCGGATGCGAAGGCAGGTTGAGCAGGATCGCGCCGATGGCGCCGCCGTACTGCGAGCCGTAGAAGATGCCGGCCAGCATCAGCACCGCGGGCACGGGGTGCATCGCGTAGGTCAGCGGCAGCAGGATGGAGATCGCCGACAGCGCGCCCATGCCGGGCAGCACGCCGATCAGGTTGCCGACCAGCACGCCGAAAAAGGACCACATCAGGTTCGTGCCCTGGAAGGCAACGCCGAAGCCGAACCACAGGTCATGCAAAGCACTCGAGACCATGATGATCAGCCTCCCCAGGTAAACAGCGGCAACTGCAATTGCAGCGCCCACCAGAACACCACCGCGGCGATGACGCACATCGCCAGCGCCAGCACGATGGCCTGCTTGATCGTGTTGCTGCGATCGCCCAGCGCCGAGATGAACACGATCGCGAACGTCGCGGGAATCAGGCCGCCGTACTTGCCCAGCAGCAGGAACGCCAGCACGCCCAGCACGATGCAGACGCAGCCGCGCAGGTCGGGCAGGCCGTGGCTGTGGTCATGCCCCGGCACCGGCGCCGCCGCGGCCTTCTCGCCGCGCGCGGACAGCGCGATCATCACGCCGACCAGCGCCAGCAGCGTGCCCACAGCGACCGGAAAGAAGCCGGGCCCCATGTGGGCCAGCGTGCCGGTGCGGTATTGCAGCCCGGCCGTGACCGAGGCGAGCCCGACCAGCGTCATCAGGGCGCCGCCGTAGTAGTCCTTCTTGAATTGGGAGGGTGTGCTCATTGCGCGGCTCCCCGGATCGCTGGCAGCGAGGGGGGCGCCGCCGGCCGTGTGGCCGCGGGGCGGTATGTGTGGGTGTCTTGGTACATAGGCTGGTCCTTTCGTCTCCTATTTCTGCACCACCGCGCCGCGAATGAATCGCGGATGCCGTGGCGTGTGGAGACTCTATGAACGCAGCCTTCCAAACCGCTTACCGTCGCCTTGCATTCGGCTTTCGTCCGAATGAAATTCCGGGGAAAAATCAATGTTTCTACTTTGTACAAATTCCGATACAAAATAGATCACTACATGACGCATGCGCGGACGGAACTTTCCGGCGGCGGGCCCATACACGGGCGGCCCGCGCGCCGCGCCTACGCGACCTGCTCCAGCAGCGCGATGATCTCCTCCGGCCCCGTGAACTTGCGCGGATTGCTGTGCGTCCAGCGGTCCAGCAGCGCGTTCCTCGCCACCAGCTCGAAGTCCTTGCGCTCCACGCCGACCTTGTGCAGCCGGTTTGGCATCTCCAGCGCGTCGATCAGCTCGGCCACGAGGTCGGCCGTCTCGCAGTTCGCGTCGCCCAGCGCCGCGCTCAGCAGCTTCTGCTTTTCCTCCGTCACCGGCTTGTTGAAGCGCAGCACGCCCGGCAAGGTCACGCAGGTGCAATGGCCGTGCGGCACGTGGAAGGTGCCCGCGAGCACGTGGCCGATGCCGTGGCTGGCGCCCATCGGCACCAGCGACCACATGCCCATCTGCGACAGCCACATGCCGGCCTGCGCGTCGGCGCGCGCTTCCATGTCGCCGGGGTCCTTCCGGGTGCGCTTGAGCGCATCGGGCAGCGTGCGCAGCGCCTGCAGCGCGGTGCCGTCGACGAACGGGCTGCCGTAGGGCGAACAGAACGACTCCACCGCGTGGTCGACCGCGCGCATGCCGGTGGACAGCCACAGCCCGAGCGGCGTGTGCCGCGTCAGCACCGGGTCGAACACCACCGTGCGCGGAATCATCAGCGGGTTGCGGATGCTCTGCTTGAGTTTCCTGACCGGGTCGTTGGAGCCGCCGCTCTGGTGGAACTCGCCGCCCGACAGCGTGGTCGGCACCGCAATCTGGCGCACCTTCGGCCCGCGGAACACCGGCGCCTCCACCACGCCCGTCACCGGGTCCGTCTTGAGGCGGAACGGCTCGAACTGGTCCAGCTCGGTGATGTCGTGCTCCAGGCACAGCTGCACGTTCTTGCCGGCGTCGGTGATCGAGCCGCCGCCGACCGTCACGATCAGGTCGGCGTCCGCCGCGCGCGCGACCGCCGCCGCGCGCAGCACCGCATCGCGCGGAATGTGCGCGGGGATGTCGTCGTGGATGGCGGCGAACCTCGGGCCCAGCGCGTCGCGCAGCTTGCCGATCTCGTCGGTCTTGTTGTTGAGCGTGTTGCTGACCAGCAGGAACACGCGGCGCGCGCCGAGCCGCTCCACTTCCTCCAGGACCACCTCGACGAACGGCCGCCCGAAAAATACCCGTTCCATCGGCGGAATGCTGAATGAACCTTGTCTCATCGTGATCCTTCGTTATGTTGGCCGGGCAACCCGGCGGTGGCATGACACGGCACGAAGCCGCCCCGGCCGGGCGCTGGCGCCCGGCCTCGGTAAATCAGGAAGGGAAGGCCCGCGCGGCGGGCCGGCTCAGGTGGCCAGTTCGGTGGCCAATCAGGTGGCCGGTCGGGCGGCCGGTCAGGCAGCCAATACCGCCGCCTCGACGTTGCGCACCACGTTGAGCAGGCGCGGGCCCCACTTCTCCACCAGATCGCCGGGCGTCAGCTGGTAAGCTGGCCCGCAGCAATTGAAGCCCAGCACCGCGGTGCCGTCGGCCGAGCGGTAAGGCACGCCCACGGCGTTCACGTCGGTCTGCCATTCGCCCACGGACAGGCAGAAGCCCAGCTCGCGGAAGGACTTCAGGCCGGCTTCGAGCGAGTCGCGGATCTGGCCGAACTCGGACGGCGCGCGCTGCGACAGCTCGGCCAGCAGCCCTTCCCGCTCGTCCCCGGTCAGGCCGCAGTAATAGGCACGGCCCATCGCCGAGGTCGCCAGCGGCACGCGCGAGCCGATGTTGAGGCGGAAGTTCTGGTTGGCCGCGCTGGCCGCGTTCTCCACATAGAGCATGGTGTGGCGGTCGCGCATGCCGATGCCGACCGAGGCCGAGCAGCCATCGGCCAGCTCGCGCATCAGCGGCCGCGCCAGTTGCCGCACGCGCATGGCGCCCAGCACGGAGAAGCCCAGCGAGACCACCCGCGCGCCCAGGTAGAACTTGGCCTGCGCCTGCGCGTATTCGAGATAGCCGTTGGCCAGCAGCGTGTAGGCCAGCCGCGACACGGTGGCCTTCGGCAGCCCCGTGCGCTCGACCAGTTCCTGGATGCCGAGGAAGCGCTCCTGCGAGCGGAAACAATCCAGCAGCATCAGGCCGCGCGCGAGGGCGGAAACCTGGTCCTTGTCGGCGTCATCGGGGTCGGGGGTGGTCGCGGTCCTGGTGTTCACGCTGCGGATCTTTAAAATGGGACATGAGGTCCATTATATTCGGAAAAAATGGCAATGCAAGTGTCGAAGCAGGCGTAAATTCGAAAGACCAAAGAAAATTTGACTTTCTCTTTCCGTGCAATCAAAAATAAACGGAACTCATGTTCCATAAAATCAGAGACACTTCCCTCCATGCCCACCGCATCCACCAGCAACGTCGCCGCCCGCGAAGACATCCAGCGCGCCTGCAACGCCGTCCTCGACGCCTTCATGCAGGCGCTCAACGACCACGACGCCGCGGCGATGGACCGCTGCATGCACTTCCCGCACACCCGGCTCGCCAACGGCACCACCACGATCTACGAAGCGCCCGGCAGCAACCCGATGGACCTGTTCAAGCGGCTCGAAGAAGCGGACGGCTGGTCATACAGCCGCTGGGAATCGCGCGAGGTCGTGCAGTGCAATGCCCGCAAGGCGCACGTGCTGCTGAGCTACACGCGCTTTCGCAAGGACCACAGTGTGATCGGCGTCTATGACTCGATGTACGTCATGACCCTGGAGGCCGGCGGCTGGGGCATCCAGGCCCGCTCGAGCTTCGGTCCCTGAATCCGGTCCCTGAGCGCCGCGCGGGTGCCGTGGCGGGCATGCGTGCCGGGAAAGGGCGACAAAGGGAGACAAAGGGCGGGCAAAAGGAGAACAAGGTGACGTGCCGGGCTGCGTCGCGGCGCGCCGGCGCAAGTACAATGCGGGACGCGCCCGCGGCCGGTCCGCGCTGTCGCGCTCCGGCCAGCCTCGATCCGTCTCCGTCAAGTCTCCGTCAGCCCAGCCAGTCCCCTTATTCCTGATCCATGTCCAATCTCATCGTGCACGGTGGTACGCCTCTGCGTGGCCGCATCATCCCCTCCGCCAACAAGAACGCGGTGCTGCCGGTGCTGTGCGCCACGCTGCTCACGGCGGAGCCGCTGCGCCTGCACGGCGTGCCGGACATCACCGACGTGCGCAAGATCCTCGACATCTTCCGCACGCTCGGCAGCGACGTGCGCATGGACCACGCCACCGGCACGCTGGAGCTGCACCACCGCGACACCCGCTTCGACGCGGCCAGCCACCGGCTGCCCGAGGAGATGCGCTCGTCCATCATGCTGGTGCCGCCGCTGCTGGCGCGCTTCGGCGTGGCGCGGCTGGAGGACAACGTCAAGGGCTGCACGCTGGGCGTGCGCGAGATCGATCCGCACGTGGACGTGTTCCGCCGCTTCGGCGGCCAGATCGAGCGCGCCGACGGTTCGCTGCTGGTGCGCAGCGCCGGCCGCCTGACGCCCAACGATCACTGGCTCGACTACGCTTCCGTCACCACCACCGAGAACTTCGTGCTGTGCGCGGCCGCCGCCGATGGGGTTTCCACGCTGACCAACGCGGCGTCCGAGCCGCACGTGCAGGAATTCTGCCGCTTCATGGAGATGCTCGGCGTGCGCATCGAAGGCATCGGCACCTCGCGCGTGACGGTGCACGGCGGCCATGCGCTGCGCGGCGGCGAATTCCACTTCGACGAGGATTTCCACGAGATCACCACCTTCCTGGCGCTGGGCGCCATCACCGGCGGCGACGTGGTGGTGCGCAACAGCGCGCCCGGCAATTTCCCGCTGATCGACCGCACCTTCGCCAAGTTCGGCGTGCAGATCACGCACGAGGACGGCTGGTCGCGCGCCACCTGCCCCGGCCCGCTGGAAGTGCAGACGCCGTTTACCAGCAACGTGCTGACCAAGGTGGAAGCCGCGCCGTGGCCGTATTTCCCGGTCGACCTGCTGCCCATCTTCATCGCGCTGGGCGTGCGCGCCAAGGGCAACGCCATGTTCTGGAACAAGGTCTACGACGGCGCGCTGGGCTGGACCGGCGAGCTCTCCAAGTTCGGCGCCCACGTGTTCTCGTCCGACCCGCACCGGCTCATCACCTTCGGCGGCAACCCGCTCACGCCGGCGGTGGTGGAAAGCCCGTACATCATCCGCGTGGCCATCGCCCTGTTCATGGTCGCGGCCAGCATCGACGGCCGCTCCGAGATCCGCAACGCCACGCCGATCCGCCGCGCCCATCCGCGCTTCGTGGAAAACCTGCGCAGCCTGGGCGTGCAGGTGGAGTGGACCAGCGAGGAATAACCGGGTCCGTCCGGCTCAGGGACAGGTGGCCAGCATTGCCTGGTCGCGCATGACGAAGCGGTCGCGGCCATTGCGCTTGGCCTCGTACATGGCGGCGTCGGCCTGTTCCAGCAGCGCCTCCAGCCGCGGCGAGGCCGGTATCTCGCACACCGCGCCCACGCTGATGGTCACGTAAGGGTGCTCGGGCCAGCCGCCGTGCGGCAGGCGCAGCGCGCGCACCGCCTCCAGCAGGCGCAGGCCGGCGGCGCGCGTGTCCGGCGCCGCCGCCGATGGCAGCACCACCACGAATTCCTCGCCGCCCACGCGCGCGCAGAAGCCGCCGGCGCCACCGGGACTGCCGAGGCCATCGCGCAGCGCGCCGCCGATGGCGCCCGCCACGCGGCGCAGGCATTCGTCGCCATGCACGTGGCCGTGCAGGTCGTTGTACTGCTTGAAGTAATCCACGTCGATCAGCAGGAAGCCCACCGGCAGGCCGCGCTCGCACGCCGCGGCCACCACCGCGGCCGCCTCGCGCTCGAAGAAGCGCCGGTTGTAGGCGCCGGTCAGCGCATCGCGGTACAGGTCCGCCTCGATGCGCGAGAGCTTTTCCTCGGTCTCGCCCAGCCGCTCCGCCAGGCTGGAGTTCTCCACCGTCAGCGCCTGCTCGCGCGAGCGGAAGCGCGTCACGTCGCGCAGGAACACGATGATGCCCACCGCCCGCCCGTTCAGGTTGCGCACGGACTCCACCGTCAGCTCGTAGTCCACCCGCTCCTCGGAAATCAGATGGGACCCGCCGCCATGCGCGCCCGCGCGGCTGGCCTCGACGGCATGCCGCCACGCGCGCGGCACCGGCTGGCCGCGCGTCATGTCGGCCAGCAGGCGCCGCGCCGCCGGGTTGGAGTCCACGATGACATCGTTGGCGTCGGCGATCACGCAGCCTTCGTGCAGCGAATCGAACACCCGCAGCCGGGCGTAGTGCCCCACGTCTTCCAGATGGCCGCGCAGCGCGCAGAACCACACCAGCACCGTCATCACCGAGAACGTGGCCGGCGTCAGGTCGCCGCCCAGCGGCCCCGTGTGCCGCGTCAGGTAGGCCACGTTGGCCAGCAGCGGCAGCACCAGCCCGCCGGCCAGCACGGCACGGCCGCCGCGCGTCAGGCTGCTGCCCGGCACGGGCGCCGTCGCCAGGAAATAGAGGCTGACGAACAGCAGCAGGTAGGTGTACGCCGCCAGCGCGGCATAGGCCGGCCCGTGGGTGAAGACCGCGCCCGGCGGCGCCCCGCCCGGCACCAGCGCGATCGCCGACCAGATCAGCCGGTGCTGCTCGTTGGTGAAGACCAGGCCCAGCGTCACCACGCTGACCACGGCGTGCATCGACAGCAGCCAGCGCGGGACGGCGAGCTTCGGCCGGCTCAGTTGCAGCATGGCGCAGAACCAGCCGATCGGCACCGCCAGGATGCCGACGTACTGCAGCTGGGCCCACAGCACGCGCGCTTCCAGCTCGGCCGAACTCAACTCCAGCAGGCGGCCCCCGCTCCACAGCGCCGTGCCGCCGGCCAGCACCAGGAAGGCCTTGACGGTGGGATCGTCGCGCCGGGTCCAGGCCAGCAGGGCCATCGTCAGGCTGCCGACGACCGCGAAGGTCAGACAGAGAACTAAGGGGTACGAAGGCATTCGGCCGGTTCCAGGGTACCCGCCCGGCGGCAGCGCCGGCGGGGGACGCCGCCGATTATATAAGGCGGCATGCCGCTATATTCCGCCCGGCATGCGCAGGCGTTCGGACATTTCCTTGACCGGCATGGCCAGGATCGCATTCAGGATCCGGCTTTCCCCGCCATCCGGCATGGCCTCGGCCTCCACCTCCGCCCGGACGGGATTCGCGTGCTCCGTGACGGCGGCGATCATGGCATCGAGTTCGAAGGCGGCGGCGGCCCGGCTCAGGCCCAGTTCCTGGCCGGCCTGGATCACGTCCACGCGCCGGAGGTCGCGGTAGTGCCGGGTCGCGCCGATCTGCATCGACAACTCCGAATCCGGCCAGTACGGCGCGTTGTCGCGGTGGTTCCTGGTGTCGTAGACCACGGTGCTGACGATGTCGTAGAACGGGGCCAGGCTGTAGCCGTCCGGGTCGGCGAAGAACGACAGGTTCTTCATGTGCGCGTCGCCGTTGCCCACCAGCAGGTTGAACACCACCCAGCGGTAGATGCCGAGGCGCGCGGCCGCGCGGGTCCGGGTCAGATCGATCAGCGCGCGCAAGGTCTGCGTGGATGCGTGCGTGTACTTGAGCGTCCGGCTCCTGCCGCGCAACTGCATGCCGTCGATCACATGCCGCCGCCGTACCGCGTCGCCGCTCGCGTCGCGGTCGAAACGCGCGATGGCGAAGACCGGCGCGGGCACGCGCAGGAATTCGGTGGCCGGCACCGGCAGGCCCGCGCGCACCGCCAGCCGCATGCAGAACAACTCGTTGATGGCGGCATGCGGCCACGCGGTGCCCCTGGCTTCCGGCTTGAGAATGTGGGTGGACGGTTCGGCGCCGACCGGTTCCAGCAACTGGCGGGCGCCTGGCTTGCCCACCAGGATGGCCGCCAGCTTGTGCTGCGCGCCGCCGACCGACATATGCTTGGGCGCCCTGGCGTCGAGCGGCCGGCCCGGCAAGTCCTGGATGCGCTGATGCAAGTCCGCGAAGGACAGCGGCACCCGGCTGCGGGCGGGTTCCTGCTGGCCCGGCGCGAGCAGCGTGATCGCGCCCGCCGACTCGGCGCCATAGAACGCCAGCATGCCCCACGCGTCTTCGATGTCGAGCCGGGCCGCGCCGGCCAGCAAGGCGCGCTGCCCTTCTTCGGGCAGGAGGTTGTCGAAGAAATACTGCACCGGCCGGTCGGTGCTGCTGTCGACCAATGCCTGCGGGCCGAGCGGCAGGCTCGGGCAGAGCGCGAAACGGCCCGGCTCGCGCAGCCAGCCGGCGTCGTAGGCAAAGCGCCAGACGCCGTTGCTGTCGGTGACTTCGCCGATCTTGATGCCGTTCGCGTAGGCGGCAAGCGTGCGGTCCTCGCTCATTTGCGCACCCGCCGGCGGGCAAGCCCGCCCTGTTCGGCCATCAATGCCTGCACGTCCGGCGCTTCGCCGTACAGCCGCACGCCGAGTTCCTGCAGCAGCAGCAGCACCTTGCCGACCTGCGCGGTTTCCTTGCCCCGCTCCACCGCGGAGATGAAGGCGGGAGACAGGCCGGTGGCGCGCGCGAGCTCGTCGCGCGTGAGCTTTTGCGCCATGCGCGCGGCGCGGGCGAGTTGCCCGAGATTCGCGGGTGCCGAGATGGGATGCTGCATCAGTGACGGGAAGGAAATAACGTATGCGGACGAAGACAGTATAGTGCCTCCCAGCCTTGCAAGGCATATACCGTCTTCAATCGGATACGTTACCGGGCGGCCACCTTGTTTTGCCCCATAAAAGTCACGAACGAATACGCTATCGCCGTTCCTGCCTCAAAATTCCTGCCTCAAAACCCGAGCTGCCGCGCCGCCAGGTCCTTCATGATCTCCTCCGACCCGCCGCCGATCATCATTACCTTGACCTCGCGGTAGACACGCTCGCTCAGGGTGCCGCGCATGAAGCCCATGCCGCCGAGGATCTGCACGGCCTGGTCGGCACAGAACTGCATGGCCTGGGTGGCCTGGATCTTGGCCATGCAGGTGCGCGCGACCAGTTGCGCGGGGTCGCCAGCTTCGTGCTGGACGCGGTAGGCCAGGTCATAGACCAGGTTGCGCGCGGCCTCGATGCGCAGCGCCATGTCCACCAGCCTGTGGCGGATCACCTGCCGCGCCACCAGCGGCTGGCCGAAGGTGTGGCGCTGGCGCGCCCAGTCGAGCGCTTCGCGCAGGCAGGCTTCGCCGTAGGCGTAGGCGCTGGCGCTCATGCCGAGCCGCTCCGCGTTGAAGTTGCGCATGATGAGCGGGAAGCCGCGGTTTTCCTCGCCGATCAGGTTGGCGGCGGGGATGCGGCAGTTGTCGAAGCGCAGGTGGGCGGTGTCGGAGGCGAGCCAGCCCATCTTGCGCAGCTCGGTGCGCGCCAGGCCGGGCGGGCTGCCCTCCACCAGCAGCAGCGAGATGCCGCCCGCGCCCTTGTTGGCGGGGTCGGTGCGCACGGCGGTGGTGATGAAATCGGCGCGCATGCCGGAGGTGATGAAGGTCTTCTCGCCGTTGACGACGTAGTGGTCGCCGTCGCGCACGGCGGTGGTGCGCAGGCTGGCCACGTCGGAGCCGCCGCCGGGCTCGGTGATGGCCAGCGCGGCGATCTTCTCGCCGGCGATCACCGGCGGCAGCACGCGCTGCTGCAGCGCCGGGCTGCCGGCCGCGACGATGGGCGGCAGGCCGATGGTGTGCGAGTTGAGCGAGGCGTTGACGCCGCCCGAGCCGCTGCGGGCGAATTCCTCGGCCTGGACGATGTGGTAGAAGAGGTCGCCCGGCGTGCCGCCGAACGCCTCCGGGTAGCCCAGCCCCAGCAGGCCGATCTCGGCGGCGCGGCGGTAGAGCGCGCGCGGGAAGGTGCCGGCCTCGTCCCACGCGCCGGCGAACGGCGTGATCTCGCGCGCGACGAACGCGCGCAGCGTGCCGCGGAACTGTTCGTGCTCGGCGGTAAAGTAGTGCGGCAGTGGCGGCAGGGTCGGGAGGGGCATGCGCAATCCGGTCTGTGGCGGGTGGCTGGGAGTCCCGAACATAGGCCGCGCCGCCGCGGTTCGTCTTGCGCTAAGTGGTCGGCGCCGCCGCCCGCCTCCCCTACCGCGCCGGCATGTCCGCCAGCAGCCGCGCCGACGCCGCCAGCCCGCCCAGGATGCTGTCCGCCACCTTCTGCGGAAAGCCCGCCGGCAGCGCCGCGTTCACCTGCGCGATCACGGCCGGGGTCCGCGCGACCAGCCGGCCGATGATGGCCTCGGCGTCCGGCCCGTGGAAGCACTTCGCCGCCATCGCGTTGAAATGCCGGCGCTGCACGTCCTTGAACAGGTAGTGCCGGTTCTTGCCGGCCACCGCCATCGCCAGCTTGGCCTTGTGCCAGGACCACTGGTTGGCGCCGTTGCCCACCACCGGCCAGATCGACATCACGTCGTACAGCGGCGTCATGCGGAAGCGCCCGCCCGGCAGCAGGCGGATGCTGAAGTTCTTGGCGTGCCCGTCGGGCGCCGCCAGCATCCAGAACAGGACCTGCGTGGCGAGGAAGGTTTCCAGGTCGGCGTCCGCGTCGACGGACTGGCGCAGGATCTGCGCGATGTCGCGCATGCCGGGGCCGCCGTCGGCCTCGTACTTGAGGTGCGGCGGCACGCCCAGCACCTGGCAGAAATCCTCCTGCGGCAGCCGCAGGATCCAGTTGCCCGACGAATGCATCTGGCGGTCGAAGCGCTGCACGGCCAGCACCTTCTGCCCGTCGAACGCGTGGATCTCGCCGCGCGCGGCTGGCAGCCCGTAGGCGGCCAGGATGGCCAGGCACAGCCATTCGTTCTCGACCGAGGTGCCGAGGTCGGCGCGCTTGTTGCCGACCAGCCCGAGCGGCAGCTTGAGGATATGCGTGGTCGGCGTGGCGCCGTGCGGCTTCAGCCAGCGCCCGCCGTACCACAGCAGCGCGGTCTTCTCCTGCGCACCGGCCAGCGAGATGCGGAAATCGTCGTCGTCGCGCGCGCCGGGCGCGGCCGGGCCGACGGTCTGCCGCAGCAAGGCGGCGATATCGGCGTCCGACAGCGGCGTGCCGTCGATGCGGTCGTGGCCGGCCGGCTGCGCGTGCTCCGCCAGCAGCTGCACGGCGCCCACGCAGTCGCGGCCGATGGCTTCGAGCAGGTCGAAGGCGTCCGTGCCGGCGGTCTGGAAGCGCGTGGCCAGCCGCTTGCGGATGGTGTCGCTGTCGGGCAGCAGGTTGTCGAAATAGTTGCGCACCCGCTCGCCCCGCAGCGGCGCGGCGTCCACGCCGAACGGCAGCGACAGGGACAGCGGCCGCCCGGCCGGCGAGGCCATCCACGCCGGGTCGTACAGCAGCTCCATCTCGCCGCGCGCGGGGATGCGCCACGTCCCCACGCGCTCGCCGTTGGCCCATAGCGACAACGCGCGCGCGTGCGACCTGCGGCCCATCGCTACCACTCCACCGCGGGCGCCGCGGCGTCCGCCGCGCCGCGGTCCTGCACCACCAGTTCCAGCCCCAGCACGCTCACCAGCGCCAGCAGCTGGCCGGCGCTGATGGTGCCGGGGTTCAGTTCCATGTGGGAGATGCGGCTCTGGCTGACGGCGAGGCGCGCGGCGAGGTCGGACTGCGACAGCCCGGCGGCCCGCCGTGCGGATAGCAGCACCTGGCCTAGCTGCGTGGCGGTGGAAAGCTGTTGTTTCATGGTCTTGCCTACGACATGGGTAATGTCACTTTACAAACAATATGGGTATTTTGCAAATACCAATGAAGTGGGTATTTATCATTTACGCATGTCATTCGTAAATGGCGGCGCAGCCCCGCACGCCGCCGGAGGCCCGGCCAGCCACTTTCCGCAAGCCTTGCGCCGCCGCGTTGGCTACGCTCCTGTGCTCAAGCTGCCGCACAAGCGCATTTCCCTTCCCCCAACGGAGAATCCGCATGGTCCCGACCCAGCCGCCCGCCACCATCGGCGCCGCCCTGCAGCAAGCCAGCGAGCGCTGGGACAAGCGCACCGCCTACCTGTGCGGCGAGCAGGCGCACAGCTTCGGCGAGGTCGAGGCCGCCTCGGCGCGGCTGGCCTGCGGCCTGCTCGGGCTGGGGCTGCGGCATGGCGACCGCATCGGGCTGATCGGCCTGAACCAGATCGAATGGCTGCAGCTGTTCTTCGCCGCCACCCGCATCGGCGTGGCGGTGGTGGGCCTGAGCGTGCGCTACCGCGACCACGAGATCGAGCACATGGTCAACGACAGCGGCGCCAAGGCCGTCTTCACGGTGCCGCGGGCCGAAGGCTTCGACTTCCTCGGCATGCTGGGGCGCCTGCTGCCGCGCATGCCCGGGCTGCGCCACGTCATTCCCATCGACGCCATGCCGGAGCCGCTGCCCGGCGTGCCCGTCTTCGCGCAACTGCTGGACACGCCGCCGGACCGCGCCGCGCTGCGGGCGGCCGAGGCGCGCGTCGCGCCGGACGACCTCGCGATGGTGATCTACACCTCCGGCACCACCGGCCGCCCCAAGGGCGCCGGCCTGTCGCACCGCAGCCTGCTGGCCTCGGCCTGG
>NZ_AQPL01000124.1:0-1082 GCF_000395345.1 Cupriavidus sp. WS
CCGGCCTGTCGCACCGCAGCCTGCTGGCCTCGGCCTGGGCGCAGGCGCGCCACACGCGCGCCGGCGAGCACGACCATGTGCAGATCGCCCTGCCCTTCAACCACGTGGGCGGTATCACCTGCGGCGTGCTGAGCTACCTGCTCGGCGGCGGCACCTGCGAACTGGTGCCGGTGTTCAAGGCCGACACCGTGCTGGCCATGATGCGCCGGCACCCGCCAACCATCTTCTCCGGCGTGCCGACGATGGCCACGCTGCTGCTGATGCATCCGGACGCCGCCGGCATGGACTTTTCCTCGGTGCGGCTGGTGATCGTGGGCGGCGCCACCGTGGACGCCGCCCTGCTCGAGAAGCTCCAGGCGCGCATGCCGCAGGCCGCCGTGATGAACCTGTATGGCCTGTCCGAAGCCTCGGGCGCCATCGTCATGACGCCGTGGGACGCCGCGCACGAAGACCTGATGGCGTCGATCGGCCGCGTCTTCGACACCGCCGAGGTGCGCGTGGTCACGCCGGCCGGCGAGATCGCCGCGCCCGGGGAAATCGGCGAGCTGTGCTTTCGCGGCGCCGGCGTGTGCGGCGGCTACATCGGTGGCGCCGGCGGCGCCGGCAATGCCGACGCCTTCGGCACTGATGGCTGGCTGCGCTCGGGCGACCTGGGCTGCGTGGACACGCGCGGCTACATCCAGCTCAAGGGCCGCAAGAAGGACATGTACATCCAGGGCGGCTTCAACGTCTACCCGGCCGAGATCGAAGGCGTGATCGCGCACCATCCCGCGGTGATGATGGTGGCCGGCATCGGCGTGCCGGACCCGGTGCTGGGCGAGATCGGGCGCTACTACATCGTGCCCAGGCCGGGCAGCGAGATCACGGAACAGGAGATCCGCGCCTATTGCGCGAGCCGCCTGGCCGACTACAAGGTGCCGCGCCAGGTGGTGGTGCGCGGCACGCTGCCGATGACGCCGGCCGGCAAGATCCACAAGGCGGCCTTGCGCGAGGAAAGCGCGGCGGGCTAGCTGGCCTTCGTTGGCCTTCATTGACGTTCACTGGCCAGCCGGCTAACCGACCACGACCCGCCGCTCGCCGAT
>NZ_AQPL01000125.1:0-12165 GCF_000395345.1 Cupriavidus sp. WS
CAGGCCGGCGCATCGCGCCGGCCTGCCGTTTCCCGGGCGCGGGCTCGCGCCCGCCTGCGCCGCGCCGTTACCAGTCGCGCACGCGCCCGGTATCCGCGTGCACGAACTGCTCGTGCGGATAGAAACCCACGCCGCCGCCGTGCAGCGACAGCGCCGCGTCGCGCAGGTCGGCCAGCGGCACCCCGGCCAGGCGGATGTCGATGGCCTTGCCGTCCATGTGCAGGCTGTGGCTGGCCACGCCGCCGCCGCGCGTGCGGCGCAGCCGCGCGTTGGTGGCCGGGCTGCGGTAGCCGGAGATCACCTGGAACGGGCTGTCGCTGTCCAGCGTGCGGCGCAGGCGGTACAGCAGCGCGAACAGCTGCGGGTCGATGACGCCGGCCTGTCCGCTGTAGTGGTCGCGCAGGAAGTGGTTGAGCGCGGCCAGCGATTCGGGCACGAACTGATCGCCCACGGCGAACACCACCGCGATGCGCTCGCCGGTATGGGTGTGGTCGAACGACAGGCTGCGCGCGTCCGGCAGCGCCGCCAGCGAGGCGAAGGCCGGGCTGGCCAGCGGCAGCGCCGCGCCGGCCAGCGCCAGCCGCGCCGAGCGGGACAGGAAGGCGCGGCGGTGGAAGGGCTTGGACATCGGCATCGGTGGTTTCCTCCTGGCGTCAGGGCGTTGGGCTGGCGGGCACGGCGGCGGCGGCTTCCGGGCGCCGGCTGGCCGCGTGCTGCTTCAGGGCCCGGTCCAGCAGGCCGTCGAGCCCGTAGATATCGTCGAAGAAATATACACGCCCGTCGGCCTTGACGATGGCGGTGCCGTAGGCGAGCACCACCGGCAGCGGCTCGCGCAGCCGCAGCGTGCTCGACTGGCCCTTGTCCATGGCCTGGCGGATGCGCGCCTCGGTCCACTCCGGCATGTCGCGCAGGACGAAGCGCGCCAGCGCCACCGGGTCCTCCACGCGGATGCAGCCGTGGCTGAAGTCGCGGCGGTCGCGCGTGAACAGTTGCGGCGCCGGCGTGTGGTGCAGGTAGATGTTGTCGTTGTTCGGGAAGATGAACTTGATGTCGCCGAGCGCGTTGAGCGGCCCCGGGCGCTGCCGGATGCGCATCTGCCCGCGCTGCACGGCATCGAGGCTGGCCGCCGACAGCGCGGTCGACACCTTGCCGTCGCCGCCGACGAACTCCAGGCCCTGGCGCGTGAAATAGCCGGGATCGCGGCGCAGCCGGGGCAGGGTCTCCGCGCGCGCGATGGACGGCGGGATGTTCCAGTAGGGGCTGAACTCGATGAAGCGCATGTCCTCCTTGAACAGCGGCGTGCGCGTATCGAGCGCCTTGCCGACGATGACCTTCATCTCGGCCCTGACCCGCACGCCGCCGTCCTCGATGTCGTAGGCGCGCAGCACGAATTCCGGCACGTTCACCACGATCATGCGCGGGCCGTCCAGCAGCGGCGTCCAGCGCAGGCGCTCCAGCGTGAGTTCGATCTGGCGCACGCGGCTGGCCGGCGGCAGGTTCAGCTGCGTGAAGGTGCCCGCGCCGATGACGCCGTCCGCGGCCAGCCCGTGGCGTAGCTGGAAGGCCTTGACGCCGTCCACCAGCGCGCCCTCGTAGCGTTCGGGCAGCGCCGCGCCGGCGGGCAGGTCGCCCAGCGCGGCCAGGCGTCGCGCCAGCGCCGGCACGCCGGCGTAGGGCGCGCCGGGCGCCAGCTTGCGCGCCGGCAGCGGCGGCAGCGGCGCCTGCCACGCGCTGCCGGCGGCCAGCGCGCGGTAGCGCGCCAGCGCCTCGCGCAGCGCGCCGTAGAGCGGGAACGCGGGGGCCGCCTGCCGCACGGCCTCGGGCAGGCGGTGCGCGGCGACGGCGGCGCGCAGGTAGGCGGCGGCGTCGAAGCGCGGGTCGGCCGTCCCGGAGAAATTCTCGTGGATCTGGCGCGGGTCGATGCGGCCGCCGTGCAGGTCGGCCAGATAGTGCTCCATCGCCGTCGTCAGCGCCCGGTCGAGGCGGTCCGCGGCGTCCGGCGCCAGCGGCGGCCCGTCCTGCGCCTGCGCAAGCGCGCGGCGCAGCGGCGCGGCGCCGTATTCGTCCGGCGCCAGCCCGTCGGCGGCGGCGTCGGCCAGGGCGTCGACGGCCTGCCGGGCCTCGGCCACGGGGCGGCCCTGCGAGAACCACAGCGCAGCCTCGGCAGCCTCGGCGGCCCGCGCGCCGGCATGCCAGGCCGCCAGCGAGGCGGCCAGCAGCGCGGCCAGCAGGGTGGTCTTCAGCATGGCGCCGGGGTCGCCGGCGCGGCGGCGCGGCGCGTCCGTCCGGTGCGCCGCCCTCATTCCTTGATTTCGCTGCGGATCAGCAGCACGGGCTTGCTGCTCTCCCGCACCACGCCTTCGGCCACGCTGCCCATCACCAGGCGCTTGACGCCGCGCCGGCCATGCGTGCCCAGCACGATCAGGTCGGCACCCCAGGTGCCGGCCTCGCCGACGATGGTCTCGGCGATCAGGCCCGGCGAGACCGGGTTCTCGATCAGCCTGGTCGAGTGGCGCACGCCGGCCTCGGTCATGCGCTTGTCGGCCGCGGCCAGCGTTTCCTCGCCCATCGTGCGGATGCTGTCCATCAGCCAGGACGGATAGGTGGTGCCGGCGAAGTAGAACACGTCGGCGTCGTCGGCCACGAACAGCGCCCTGACTTCGCCGCCGGTGGCCTTGGCGAACAGGATGGCCTGGCTCAGCGCCAGGTCCGAGGAGCGGCTGCCGTCCACCGCGAGCAAGATCTTGTCGTACATGATGTATTTCTCCTGGCTGGGTTGCCGCCATGTCCGGTGGCTATGTTCTGTCGCTATGTCTGGTCGGGCGGCCTTGCCGGGGCGCCGCCGCTGGCTGGAGAATAAAGGCCGGCGCCGCCCGCGTGTTGACGCATGTCAAGCGTCCGAGGCGTGCGCGCCGATGCGCAGCACCGCCGCGCCGCTGAGGGTGCCCGCGCGCAGGCCGGCCAGCGCGGCGTTGGCCTGCTCCAGCGGATAGACCCGGATGGTGGTGCGCAGCGGCGTGGTCTGCGCGATGCGCATCAGTTCCTCGCCGTCGGCGCGCGTGAGGTTGGCCACCGAGACGAGCGAGCGCTCCTCCCACAGCAGCCGGTAGGCGAAGGACGGGATGTCGCTCATGTGGATGCCGCCGCAGACCACCGTGCCGCCCTTGTCGACGGCCCGCAGCGCCAGCGGCACCAGCGCGCCGACCGGCGCGAAGATCAGCGCGGCGTCGAGCGGGCGCGGCGGCGGCTGGTCGCTGGGGCCGGTCCAGCACGCGCCGGTGTCGCGCGCCAGCCGGCTGGCGGCCTCGTCGCCGGGGCGCGTGAAGGCGTAGATCTCGCGCTGCTGCGCCACCGCGATCTGCGTCACCAGGTGGGCCGCCGCGCCGAAGCCGTAGATGCCGATGCGCCGGGCCGCGCCGGCCATGCGCAGCGTGCGGTAGCCGATCAGGCCCGCGCACAGCAGCGGCGCGGCATGCTCGTCGTCGTAGCCGTCCGGGATGCGGAAGCAGTAGCGGCTGTCCGCCACCACGTACTCGGCGTAGCCGCCGTCGCGCGTGTAGCCGGTGAACTGCGGCGCGTCGCACAGGTTCTCGCGGTGCGCCGCGCAGAACGGGCAGTGCCCGCAGGTCCGGCCGAGCCAGGGCACGCCCACGCGCTCGCCGGCGGCGAAGCCGGTGACGCCCTCGCCGCAGGATTCGATCCTGCCGACAATCTCATGGCCGGGGATCAGCACGGGCTTGGGCTGCGCGAGCTCGCCGTCGAGGATGTGCAGGTCGGTGCGGCAGACGCCGCAGGCCGTCACGGCGATGCGGACCTCGCCGGGGCCGGGCACCGGCACCGGCACGCGCGCCGCGCGCAGCAGCGGGCCGCCGCCGTCGAAGACCATCGCTCGCATCCACTTCCGCATTCCCGCCTCCCCGTTGGCCACCGGCCGCATTGTCCATTGCTTCCATGCTAGGCCACGCCGCGCGCGCCCGCTTGCGCCGCGTCAAGGCGGCGCGCGATGACGGGAAGCGGGCAAGCCGCCTCCCGCGGCGCGCGGCAAAGCTGCGAAATGCATGATCCACATCAACATGGCCGGCGCCGGCGCGCACAAACTGGATGCATCGGGACCGGAGCCGCCGCGGGGGCGGCCGGGCGCCCCCCTTTTTGATGACCGCGGAACGACCGCGGCGGGAGAGAAGACGATGTACAGCAAGATCCTGGTTGCCGTGGACGGCAGCGAATCCGCCACGCAGGCGCTGGAAGAAGCGCTGCGGGTGGCCACCGCGACCGGCGCCGAACTGGTGGTGGTGCATGTGATCGACAACAGCTACCTGCGCTACGAGGTCGGCTATGTGGACCTGACGGACCTGCGCACCAGCCTGGTCGAGGGCGGCCAGCAACTGCTCGACGAGGCCAAGGCGCGCGCCGCCGCCGCGCAGGTCAAGTGCACCACCATCATGATCGACGAGCCGCTCGCGCTCGGCGATGTCTCCACCGCGATCGAGCAGGCGGCCGAGCAGGCCGGCGCCGAACTGCTGGTGGTGGGCACGCATGGCCGCCGCGGCGTCAAGCGCCTGCTGATGGGCAGCGTGGCCGAGGGGCTGGTGCGGCAGTGCCGCCTGCCGGTGCTGCTGGTGCATGCGCCCAAGCCGGCATAGCAGGCAGCACAGGCACAGCAAGCACAGCAGGCAGGCGCCGCCGGCCGGGGAGACATGATGAACAAGAACGAGCAAGGCATCCAGATCGTCTATTACTCGCGCACCGGCACCGCGCGCCAGGTCGCCGAGGACCTGGCCGCGCTGACCGGCTGGCCGCTCGCGGAAGTCAGCGACGTGGACAGCCGCGCCGGGCTGGCGGGCGACCTGCGCTGCGTGATCGACAATCTGCTGCTGCGCCGCGTGGCCTACCGCTACGCCGGGCCGGCGCCGGCCGACTGCCGTCGGCTGGTGATCGTGGCGCCGGTGTGGATCGGCAAACTGGCCTCGCCGATGCGCAGCTTCCTGCGCGAGAGCGCGCCGCTGGCCTGCGAGACCTCGGTGATCTGCGTGATGGCCCGGCAGGGCGCGTTCAACGCGGCGGAGGAGATCGCCCGGCTGGGCCGGACGCCGCCGTCGCCGGTGCTGGCGCTGCGCCAGAGCGATGTCGTCAGCGGCACGGTGCAGCCGTCGCTGCGCACGTTCGCCGATCAGGTCGAGGCCGCCGGCGGGCAGCGCGGCGGCGCCCAGCGTCCCGCGTGGATCTCGCCCAACGAAGCCTGAGCCGGCCAGACTCGAGCCGGCCAATCCGGGCCGGAGCCGGAGGCCCGCCCGCTTGCGCGCGGCGGGCCTTTTCCATGCCGGCGCGGCGGTGTCGGTAAACCAGCGGCAGACCGGCGGGCAGGTATCAGTAGACCAGCGTGCCGGCGCCGATGCGCACCACGTGGCGCCATTCGTCGCTGCCCAGCGGCTCCTGCGCGCGCCGCTGTCCTTCCAGCACCTGCAGCGTGGCGTCCGACGGGTCGCCGCCTTGCCGCGTGCGCGCCGCGATGCGCGCGCGCAGGACGGCCACGTCGGCATCGCAATCGACGATCGAGAACGGCACGCCGCGGCGCGCCGCCAGGGTGGCGAAGCGCTGCCGCTGGCTGCGCGCGAGGAAGGTCGCGTCGGCGATCATGGGAAAGCCCGCGGCGCTGCCCAGGCGGCAGATCGCCAGCAGGTGCTGGTAGACGCGCGCGGTGCGCCCGGCGGCGTAGAGCCCGGCGCCGGGCGGGCTGGCGCTGTGGGCGGCCCGCTTGCGCTCGACGTCGGAGCGCACGCGCACCATCGCCCCGGCCAGCGCGAGGCGCCGGGACACCGTGCTTTTGCCGCTGCCGGACAGCCCGTGCATGATGGTGATGGCGCCCGGGCGGCGCGTCAGCGTGGCGCTGGCCAGCCCCAGCAGGTCCTTGCACTGCAGCCGTGTCCTGGCGGTTTCCTCGGCGCTGATGGTGCCGGCCGCGCCGCGCTGGCGCGCGCGCTCCAGCAGCACGCGCGCGCGCACCACCGCGCGCATGGCGGTGTAGAACGGCAGCACGGCCAGCCCGGCGTAGTCGCCGCTGCATTCCAGGTAGGTATTGAGCAGCCGGTAGGCCAGGTCCTGCCGGCCGTGATGCTGCAGGTCCATGAACAGGAAGGCGATGTCGCTGGCGGTGTCGATCCAGCGCAGTCCGGCGTTGAATTCCAGGCAGTCGAACGGGGTCGGCACCTCGTCGATCAGCGCCACGTTGCCGAGATGGAGGTCGCCGTGGCATTCCCTCACATGGCCGCTCGCCAGCCGCTTGCCGAAGGCGGGCCGCAGCGCCGCGGCGCGTTCGCGCAGCAGCGCCGCCACCTGCGCCGTCATGGCGTCTTCCGGGGCGAGCGCGGCCAGCCCGGCCAGGGCCTGCTCCATCACCGCGGCGATCTGCGCCGGGGTGCCGTGGCCGCTGTCCGCGGCCGCCACCGGGGCGTCGCCGTGGAAGGCGGCCAGATGGCGGCCCAGCGTCTCGACCTGGGGGCCGCTCAACTGGTCGGCCTCGGCCAGCGTGGCAAGCATGTCGCGCTGGCGGAAGCGGCGCATCTTCACGGCGTACTCCAGCGCCGGGCCGTCGCCGCCGACCGTGACTTCGTGCGGGCCGGGGCCGGCGGTGACCGGCACGACGCCGAGATACAGCGCCGCGGCGAGGCGCCGGTTCAGCCGCAGCTCGGTTTCGCAATCGGCGCGGCGCGCCGCCAGGCTGCGGAAATCGACGAAGTCCAGGCACACCGGCTTGCGTATCTTGTAGGCGAACGCGCCGGCCAGGAAGACCTGCGAGATGTGGGTTTCGATCAGGGTGACCTTGTCCACGGGGTGGGGGTAGGCCGCGGGCCGCATCAGCGCCCGCGCGAGTCCCTCTGCTTCCATGCGTGGCTCTCCCGGGTGGCGCCCGCCGGTGGCGGCGGGCCAAGTCTCCATGCTAGCCGGGTGGCCGGGCGCCGGCTTGACGGGGGTCAAGGGCTGCCGGGTTGGCCAGGGCCGCTGCCGGGCGGGCGGGGGGCCTAGACGCGGTCCAGCGCGTCGAGGTCCAGCAGGCTGATGCGCTTGCCGTGCACGCTGATCAGGCCGTCGCGCTGGAAGCGCGACAGGGTCCGGCTGACGGTTTCGAGCTTCATGCCGAGGTAGCTGCCGATTTCCTCGCGGGTCATGCGCAGCGTGAGTTCGCGCGGCGAGTAGCCGCGTGCCTTCTGGCGTGCCGAGATATTGAGCAGGAAGGCCGCCACGCGCTGCTCGGAGCACAGGCTGGCCAGCAGCAGCATGACGCCGGACTCGCGCACGATCTCGCTGCTCAGCATGCGGTGCACCTGCTGCTGGAGCGAGCGCATCTCGCGGCACAGCGCCTCCAGCAGGTGGAAGGGGATCACGCAGACCGCGCTGTCTTCGAGCGCGATGGCGTCGCAGGCGTGCTGCTCGGTGCAGATGCCGTCCAGCCCGAGTGTCTCGCCGGTGAGGAAGAAGCCGCTGACCTGCTCGCAGCCGTTGGCATGGGCCACCACGGTCTTGAACGAGCCGGAGCGCAGCGCGTAGATGCTCTGGAACGCGTCGCCGGCGCGGTAGAGCGCCTCGCCGCGCCTGACCATGCGCCAGTTGTGGATCACGGTGTCGAGCCGCATGCGCTCGGCGTCGTTGAGCTTGCTGCCCAGGCAGATGTTGCGCATCGCGCAGTTCGAGCAGCTGGCCTTGTGGCTGGTGCCGGCGCGCGCCGCGGGTGCGGCAGGCGTCGCGGGCGGTGCCGGCGGCTCCTGCGACAGGAACCGCATGACCTGGGGAGCGTGGAGGACAGCGCTGGCTGCCGGCGGTGCTTCCTGTTGCAGGTGTTGTGACATGGTGGCCTCGTTCATCCCTTGGGCATGCCGGTGGGCGTGCCGCGGTTCAAATACACTGTTTCCCGGTGCTGCCGTCAATGCGCTGCGCTGTCCGCGGCACTGTCCGCGGCGCTGTCCTGCCGCGCCGCCTGCCGCGCGGCGGTCTTCTGCGCGGCGAGCTGCAGCAGCGCGCCGCGCAGCGCGTCCAGTTCCATCGTCTTGTCGAAGAAATACGACGCGCCGGCCTGCAGGTAGGCATCGCGCATCGGCGGAATCGCACAGTTGCTCAGCACGATGATGGTGGCCTGCCGGCGCATGTGCGCCAGGTCCTGCAGCGCGCGCATGCCGGCTTCGCGGCGCAGCGGCAGCGCCAGGATCACCACGTCGGGCAGCAGGATCAGGGCCGCCAGCATGGCCGCGCGCGGCTCCCGCGACGAGGCCACCAGTTCCACTTCCTTCATGGCGCGCAGTATCCGCGTCAGGCGCGCGCTGATCATGGGCGCATGCTCGAGCACGAGGACGGTCAGCGGTTCGGCGCAGGGCAACGTATTCATGTGATGGAGTATCGTCGCCGGCGGCGCCGGCCGAAAGCAGCGCCGGCTGAGAATGGCGTCCGGGAAAGGAAGGGCCTTGTCAGGTTTTCCTGACAAAAGCGTGCGGCAACCGCGCGAAGGGCGCCCGCCGCGGACCACGAATGCGTATCATGCAGGTCGGCTACCTTTCGTCTCCGCCAGCCGGCCCGCGCGCTCCCGCCGGGCCGCCGCCGGCGGAGCACGCTTCGCCCCAGAGACGGCTACCGACATGGCTTCCCAACAGACTGACCCACCGCAGCAACCCGCCGCGCAGGACCCGGCGCGCATCCAGGCCAGCGAAGCCCGCCTGGCCGGCATCATCCGCTCCTCGATGGAGGCCATCATCACGGTGGACGAAACCCAGCGCGTGGTGCTGTTCAACCCGATGGCCGAGCGGCTGTTCGGCTACACGGCGGCGCAGGCGCTCGGCAGGCCGCTCGGGGACTTCATCCCGGCGCGCTTCCGTGAGACGCATGAGGCACATGTGCGCCGTTTCGGCGTGACCGGCGTGAGCGAGCGGCAGATGGGCCTGCAGCGGGTGCTGCATGCGCTGCGCCGCGACGGCTCCGAGTTCCCGATCGAGGCGTCCATCTCGCAGACCCGGGACGGCCAGGGCAAGCTCTTCACCGTGATCCTGCGCGACACCACCGAGCGCGTGCGCGCGGAAGCCGCCATGCGCGCGTCGCGCGAGGAACTCCAGCAGCTTTCCGACCGGGTCCAGGCCTCGCGCGAGGAGGAGCGCCGCCGCATCGCGCGCGAGCTGCACGACGACCTGGGCCAGCGCCTGAGCGCGCTCAAGATGGACCTGGCGATCCTGGCCGGCGACCTGCGCGAGGCCGGCGCGGCGCAGGGCCTGCTGGACCAGGCCGCGGCCATGCACCTGGTGATCGACGAGACCGTGGCCTCGGTGCGGCGCATCGCCGCCGACCTGCGCCCGGCGCTGCTCGACGAGCTGGGCCTGATGCCGGCCATCGAGTGGTTGGCCAAGGAGTTTTCCGCGCGCTACGGCATCGCCGTAGCGGTGCACGCGGCGGAGGAGGAAGACGTGGGCGAGCGCGCCGCCACGGCGGTGTTCCGCATCGTGCAGGAGGCGCTCAGCAACGTGGTGCAGCACGCCGAGGCCAGCCAGGTGGACATCGGGCTGGTGCGCCACCCGGCGCACTATGAGCTGACGGTGCGCGACAACGGCCGCGGCAGCGCCGCCGCCGCGGCCGGCCGGCCGGCGCGCAGCCGGCGCATTTCGCTGGGGCTGGTCGGCATCCGCGAGCGCGCGCGCCTGCTGGCCGGCACGGTCTCGACCACGCCGCCCGAGAACGCCGGATTCTGCCTGACGGTCTGCTTCCCGCTGCCGGGCGGCGAGGCCGACGGCGACAAGACCAGCCCGGAGGCGCTGACATGATTTCCGTGATGATCGCCGACGATCATGCCGTGGTGCGGGACGGCCTGCGCCACATCCTCGGCAGGTCGGGCGGCTTCGAGGTGGTGGGCGAGGCGGTCGACGGCACCCAGGTGCTGCAGATGGCGCGCGAGTGCAAGCCGCGCGTGATCCTGCTGGACCTGTCCATGCCCGGGCGCAGCGGCCTGGAGCTGATCAAGCAGCTGCGCGCCGAGCTGCCGGCGCTGCGCATCCTGGTGCTGACCATGCACGCCGAGGAGCAATACGTGGTGCGCGCGTTCCGCGCGGGCGCGGCCGGCTACCTGACCAAGGAGAGCGCGGCGACCGAGCTGGTCAGCGCCATCGGCAAGGTGGCCGCGGGCGGCACCTACGTGAGCCCGGCGATGGCGGAAAAGCTCGCCAACAGCCTGCAGGAAGAGCACCGCGACGAACCCCACCTGCGCCTGTCGGACCGCGAGATGGAGGTCTACCGGCGGCTCGTGCTCGGCGAGCCGCTGACCGAGATCGCCGCCGGCCTGTGCGTCAGCGCCAAGACCGTGAGCACCTACAAGATGCGGCTGATGGAGAAGATGCAGCTGCCCAGCGAGGCCGCGCTGGTGCGGTACGCGATCCGCCACCGGCTGTTCGACGAAGGCGAGCTCTGAGCGCCGCGCCGGCGCGGCGCCGGCCTTGATCTGGAACAAGGCTCTTTTGTTCCCCTGTGCCACCATGAAACGCAGGCCCGGACCGGGCCGTTCACCTCATGGAGGCAAGCGATGCGCAATCCCGGGATCCACGACCCGCCGCGGCGCGTGGCAATCCGCTGACTGACGACCGCTGACGGTCCGCCGCGCGGGCGGCGCGGCCCATGCCGCCGGCGCCGGCGATGCGCGTGTCCCGTTCGCGCCGCGGCACTCCATGGCATCCCATAGCACTCCATAGCACCCACAGGCGGAACGCAGCGATGCAACTGCAATTTCTCGGCGCGACCGACACCGTGACCGGCTCCAGGTACGTGCTGGATACCGGCCACAGCCGCGTGATGGTGGACTGCGGGTTGTTCCAGGGCTACAAGGCGCTGCGCCTGCGCAACTGGGAGCGGCTGCCGGTCGATCCGGCCCGGCTCGACGCGGTGGTGCTTACGCACGCGCACATCGACCATAGCGGCTACCTGCCGCTGCTGGTGCGCAACGGCTTCCGCGGGCGGGTCTTCTGCACCATGGGCACCGCCCAGTTGTGCCATATCCTGCTGCCCGATTCCGCCCACCTGGCCGAGGAAGACGCGCGCTTCGCCAACCGCGAGGGCTTCTCGCGCCATCATCCGGCGCTGCCGCTGTACGATGGCGCCGACGCCGTGCGCGCGCTGCGGCGGCTGGAGCCGTCCCACTACGACACCCGCGTGGCCGTGGCGCCCGGCGTGGAGGCGGAGTTCCACCGCGCCGGGCACATCATCGGCTCGGCCATCGTGACGCTGCACGCGGGCGGGCGGCGCATCGTCTTTTCCGGCGACCTGGGGCGGCAGCAGGACGTCGTCATGCGCGCGCCGGAGCCGGTGCGCGCGGCGGACTACCTGCTGGTGGAGTCCACCTACGGCAACCGCGTCCATCCGGAGGGCGACCCGCTCGACCTGCTGGGCGAGGTGGTCAGCCGCACCATCGGGCGCGGCGGCAGCGTGGTGATCCCGGCGTTCGCGGTGGGGCGCAGCCAGGCGCTGCTGTACTGTCTTTACCGCCTGCGCCAGCAGAACCGCATCCCGCCGGTGCCGGTCTACCTCGACAGCCCGATGGCCATCGACGCCACCGAGGTGTTCGCGCTGCACCCGGACGAGCTGCGCATCGAGCGCGCGGACTGCACCGCGGCCTGCAACATGGCCATCCTGGTGCAGAGCGTGCAGCAGTCGGCGTGGCTCAAGCGCGACCGCGCGCCCAAGATCATTCTCGCCGGCAGCGGCATGGCCACCGGCGGGCGCGTCGTGCATCACCTGGAGACCTACGGCCAGGACGCGCGCAACACCATCCTGCTGTCGGGCTTCCAGGCGGCCGGCACGCGCGGCGCGGCGCTGGCCGCGGGCGCGCGCGAGCTGCGCATCCACGGCAAGCAGGTGGCCATCCGGGCCGCGGTCGCGCAGATCGAGACGCTCTCGGCGCATGCCGACGCCAACGAGCTGATGACGTGGCTGGGCGGCTTCGGCCAGGCGCCGCGGCAGACCTTCGTGGTGCATGGCGAGCCGGCGGCCAGCGATGCGCTGCGCCAGCGCATCGAGCGCGAATTGCAGTGGCCGGTGGCGATGCCGGAATACCTGCGCTCCTATCCGCTCGACTGACGGGCAACCATTTGGGGTGTTTGGGGTGTTGAGCGGGTGGGTTGAGCGGGCGGCGGGGCCGGAGGGCGCCCG
>NZ_AQPL01000126.1:0-56865 GCF_000395345.1 Cupriavidus sp. WS
CGGGGCCGGAGGGCGCCCGCCGCCGGTCCTGCCGTCCTGCCCTAGGCTTCCAGCACGTAGCTGCCCGGCGCCTCGGCGAGCGCGCCGGGGGCCGGATCGCGCGCGGCCACGCGGCCGCTGGAGTGCGAGGCCAGCCACGCCTGCCAGCAGGGCCACCACGAGCCCTCGTGGCGGACCGCGTTGGCGAGGAAGTGCTCGGGGCTGGCGTAGGGCGCCAGCATGTCGCGCGTGGCCACGCGGTAGCGCCGCCCGGCATGGCCCGGCTCGGACACGATGCCGGCATTGTGGCCGCCCGAGGTCAGCAGGAAGGTCAGCGCGGCCGAGGTCAGCAGGTGCAGCTTGTAGACCGAGCGCCACGGCGAGACGTGGTCATGCTCGGTGCCCACCGCGAAGACCGGCATGCCCAGGTCGGACAGCGCCACCGGGCGGCCGTCCACGCAATAGCGGCCCTCGGCCAGGTCGTTGGTGAGGAACAGCTTGTGCAGGCACTCCGAATGCATGCGGTAGGGCAGCCGGGTGAGGTCGCGGTTCCACGACACCAGGTCGTTGGCGCGCAGCCGCTTGCCCAGCAGGTACTCGCTCATCATGCGCGACCAGATCAGGTCGCGCGATTGCAGCATCTGGAACGCGGCCGCCATCTGCGGGCCGTCGAGGTAGCCTTGCCGGCGCATGGTGGCGTCCAGCGTGGCCAGCGCGCTGCTGTCGATGAACAGGCCCAGCTCGCCCGGCTCGGAGAAGTCGGTCTCGCTGGCGAACAGGGTCAGGCTGCGCAGCGGCGATTCGTCGCGGTCGCCGTCGCCGTCCTCGTCCCGGCTCAGCGCCGCGGCGCAGATCGACAGCAGTGTGCCGCCCAGGCAGTAGCCGGCGGCGTGGACGCGCGTGCCGGGGCAGCGCTCCTGCACCACGCGCAGGGCGGCGCGGATGCCCAGCTCCAGGTAGTCGTCGAGCCCGGTCTCGCGCGCCTCGGCGCCGGGGTTCTTCCACGAGATCATGAAGACGGTATGGCCCTGCTCGACCAGGTAGCGCACCATCGAGTCGTGCGGCTGCAGGTCCAGGATGTAGTACTTCATGATCCAGGACGGCACGATCAGCACCGGCTCGCGCCACACCTCGGCGCCGGCCGGCGCGTACTGGATCAGCTCGATCAGCGCATTGCGGAACACCACCTTGCCCGGCGTGATGGCCACGTCGTGGCCCACCTTGAAGGCGGGCGGGCGGCGCAGCGCGGGCTCGTGGGTGAAGTCGGCCACCACGTCCTGCAGGTCTTCGAGCCAGTTGCGCGCGCCGTCGGCGAAATTGCCGCCGGCGCTGGTGGCGGCGGCCCGCATCACCACCGGGTTGAGCCACCAGGCGTTGCCGGGCGAGCAGGTGTCGAGCATCTGCCGGGCGCAGAACGACACCAGCCGCTCATGGTGCGGCGAGACGCCGCTCTGGCCGTGGGTCAGCGACTCCCACAGCGCCTCGCCGTTGCAGAACGCGTCGCGCCAGCAGCGGTAGGGCCATTGCGACCAGGCCGGGTCGGAGAAGCGCTGGTCGACGGGAGCCGCGGGCGTGGCGGGCGCGGCGGGCGCGGCGGGCATTGCGGGTGTAGTGGACGTAGCCGGCGTTGCGGGTGCGGCGGACGTCGCCGCCGGCGTGGCACCGGCGCCGTGCGGGATGTCGGGCCATGCGCCGGCACTGGCGGCGACGGTGCTGGCGAGCCATTGCCCGGCGGCGGCGCTGATCTTGCCGGGCGAGATCGCGGCGTGCAGGGCCCAGTCCATGCCGGCCTGCCAGAACGACGCCAGCGACAGGCCCTGCGTGGCCGCGGCCAGCATGGAGTGGACCTGTTCGTCCAGCAGTTCGTGCGGGCCGGCCGGGGCCGGCTCGCAGCCGCATCCGGCATCGGTGACGGCGAGTTCCTTGTTTGTGGTTGGCGCGTTCATTGCATGTGCTGCCCGCCGTTGATGGCGATGTTGGCGCCGGTGATGAAAGCCGCGTCGTCCGAGCACAGGAAGGCGATCAGCGCGCCCACTTCGTCGGGCCGCCCCAGCCGGCCCAGCGGGATCTGCGGCAGGATGCGGGTCTGGAGGATGTCGGCGGGGATGCCGGTGACCATGTGCGTGGCCAGGTAGCCGGGCGAGACCGTGTTCACGGTGACGCCCTTGGTGGCCAGCTCCAGCGCCAGCGACTTGCTGAAGCCGTGGATGCCGGCCTTGGCCGTGGCGTAGTTGGTCTGGCCGAAGGCGCCCTTGGAGCCGTTGACCGAGGCGATGTTGATGATGCGGCCCCAGCCGCGGCCGGCCATGCCTTCGCACAGCGGCTTGGTCATGTTGAAGATCGAGTCCAGGTCGGTGCGCAGCACGATGTCCCAGTCGGCCTTGGTCATGCGGCGGAAGGTCATGTCGCGCGTGATGCCGGCGTTGTTGACCAGGATGTCGACCGGGCCGGTCTGCGCCAGCACTTCGGCGGCGCAGCGCTGGCAGGCGTCGAAATCGGCCACGTCCACGGCGAACGCGCCGAACTCGCGCCCGGCCTCGCGCTGGTGCGCCAGCCAGGCCTGCACGTGGTCGTTGCCCAGCGAGTGGGTGACGGCGACCCGGTGGCCGGCGTCGTGCAGGCGGATGGCGATGGCTTCGCCGAGCCCGCCCATGCCGCCGGTGACGAGCGCGGTGCGGTTAGCCGGCATGAGCGACGCTCCTCGACTTGCCTGTCGTGGCGGCGGCGGGCTCGGCCAGCGGCATCCAGGAGGTGGGCAGGCTCAGTTTCTCGAACAGGTCCTTGACCGGCGCGGCCAGCGCGGCGGGGTTGGCGGCCTGCTGCCATAGCGAGGTCTGGCAGCGCTGCCAGGACTCGCCGGTTTCGCGCAACTGCTCGAGCACGGCGTTCTGGTCGTGGATGGCGAGCCGCATCCACGCCTGCATCAGCGTGGCGTAGTGCTCGGCCTGGCCGCGGAACAGCGCCGCCGGCAGCGCGGCCAGCGCGCCGAAGTCACCCGCGTGGACGAGCTGCTCGCCCATCTCGCGCGAGGTCTTGATGTCCTTGCGCACCGCCTCGAGCTGGGCTTCGAGCAGGCGTTCGCGGCTTTCCTGCAGCAGGGTCAGGGCCCGCAGACCCGCCTCGCAGGGGAAGGTCAGGAAGTCGGTCGGGATGCTGGTCGGTTCTGCCATGATGAATCTCCTTGGTCTGCGCGCGCCGTGCGGGTCGCTGCAATGCCTGACGGGAGGCGGGGCAGGCGCCGGACGGAGCGTGGCGGAGCGCGGCGGCATCGTCCGGGACTTGTCCCCGTCGGAAGGGACGGGCGCGATGCCCGCCATGCATGCCGGGCGGGCGCTGTCCCGTCAGTTGATTCTAGGAGAGCGGCGGGCGCGCCGGTTGATTCGCGTCAAGCTTCCGCGCGGCGGCGGCCGCGGCGCGCGCGCGCATGGCCGCGGCGCCCGGCGGCGGCGATTTAGTTTGAGGTGCGTCAGGCAAAATGTGCGCGCACGGCCCACACTGTCGGCTATCCGACAATCGCGCTGGCATTGCGCCCGCCCCCCGGCCAGAGGAACCCGGCATGGACCAGACCGTCGTCTCTTTTTGCGTTGCGCTCGGCATCGGGCTGGGGTTCGGGCTCGAGCGCGAGCGCAGCCAGGCGGCGGACGGCGCCGAGGCCGCCGCCGGCCTGCGCACCTTCGCCATCGCCAGCCTGTGCGGCGCGCTGGGCGCCTTCCTGCCGCAGGCGGGGCTGCTGCCGGCGGTGCTGCTCGGCGCGGCGGGCCTGGCCGCCGTGGGCTACCGGCATACCGCGGCCGGGGACCCCGGCCTGACCACCGAGTTCGCGCTGCTGTGCACGGTGCTGCTCGGTGCGCTTGCCATCACGCATCCGGCCATTGCCGCCGGCATCGCCGCGGTGCTGGTGAGCCTGCTGCATGGCAAGGCGACCCTGCACCGCCTGGTGCGCAGCGCGCTGACCCGGCAGGAGGTCAACGACGCGCTGACGCTGGCGGTCGCCGCGCTGGTGATCTGGCCGCTGCTGCCGGACCGCTACATGGGGCCGCTCGATGCCTGGAACCCGCGCACGCTGTGGCTGGTGGCGGTGCTGGTCATGATGATGGGCGCGGCCGGGCACATCGCCACGCGCGTGTTCGGCGAGCGGGCCGGGCTGCCGCTCACCGGCCTGTTCGGCGGCTTCGTCTCGAGCGTGGCGACGGTGGCCTCGATGGCCGCGCTGACGCGCAAGTCGCCCGCCATGCGCGACGCGGCGGTCGCGGCCGCGCTGCTCTCCAGCGTGGCCACCTTCGTGCAGATGCTGCTGCTGCTGGCCGCCACCAGCGCGGCCGCGCTGCGGGTGCTGGCGATACCGCTGGCGGCCGGGCTGGCCGTGATGGCGGCGTGCGCCGGCTTCTGGCTATGGCGCGAGGCCGGGCAGGAGCCGGCGCGCGAGGGCGCGCCGGCCGCCGGCCAGCGCATGGACTGGCGCGTGGCGGCGGGCTTCGTAGCGCTGATGGCGCTGCTGATGCTGGTCAGCGCCGCCGTGCGCGCGTGGCCGGGGACCGGGGTGCTGCTCGGCGTCGCGGTGGTGGGCGGGTTTGCCGACGCGCACGCGGCGACGGTCTCGGTCGCGGCGCAGGTGGCGGCCGGGCGCGTGTCGGCCGGGGACGCGGTGTGGCCGGTGCTGGCGGCGTTTTCCGCCAACACGCTGACCAAGATGGCCGCCGCCGCCGCCGGCGGGCCCGCGTTTGCCTGGCGTGTCGGGGCGGGGCTGGTGCTGGCCGCGGCGTCGACCTGGGGCGTCGCGCTCGTGCTGAGCGCCTGGCGCTGAAGGCTCAGCCGCGCCGGTCGAGCGCCAGCGCGCACAGCGTGCCGCAGGCGGCGGCAAACGCCGCGGCCGCGCCGAGCACGCGCCACGGGTGCTCATGCACGAACGCGTCGCCGGCCTGCGCGCCGGGCTGGATCTGCCCGCGCGCCTGTGCCTCCAGCTCGCGCAGGCGCAGTTGCAGCGCGTCGAGCCGCGCGCGGAACTGCCCGCGGGTGTGGCCGGCCTGCGCGCCGGCTTCGGTGGTCGCCTCGCGCAGCAGCGCATGCAGGTCGGCCAGCAGGGTCTCGATGTCGCGCGTCAGCGTGGCGCGGTGTGCGGACAGCTCGGAGCGGATGTCGTCGGTCATGGTGTTCTGCCGGCAGGCTGGAAGAGGTCGGGACGGGGTCCGGATAACGATTGCGGCGATCACGGCAATCACGGCAATCACGGGATGGGCGCACGCCACCCGGCGGCACGCGCCACACACTACAGGCAGCGCGCCGGTATGCCGCTTGACCAGAGTCAAGCGCGCGGCAGGCGGCGCCGTGGCCGCCGTGGCCGGATACCGCCTGGCGGCCCGCCCGGCGGCGCCGGGCAAGGCGCCGGCGCCGGCGCGCGGGCGCGCGCCGCCAGCGGGCGCCTTGCGCGCGCGCGTCGGGATTCGGCAACACGCGCGCGGCGGTGTTGCCGTTGCCGCGGCAGCGCTGATAGAATCGCCGCCCCCGTTTTTTGCCGGCGGCGCCGCGCGCCGCGTTCGCCGCCGCCGTGCCGCCCTTTCCCGGCGGTCGGATCCTGGCGCGGGAATGCGCCGCGCGCGCCGCTTCGGCTATAGTATTTCCACCTGCGGCCCCCCGGGGGCCGCGCGTTCCCCGCGCCTGCCGTGTCGATCCGGCCGGCGCCGCGACCGGTGGCCCGATGCCTGCGCCTCCGGGGCCGCGCGAGGGGCTCCGATCGATCGCCGCATTGGAGCGCCATGCGCAAATCGCCCCGGGCCGCAGCGTTGTTCCGCCTTCTCGTCCTGTTCCTGGTGTGCGCTGCGCGGGGGGGCGGCGCGGTGGCCGCGATGCCGGCGCCGGCGCCGGCACCCGCGCCGCACATCGAGGTGTTCGGCCGCCTGGCCTCGGCGCCGAAGCCGTGGCTGAGCCAGGACGACCGCGCGTGGCTGGCGCAGCGCGCGCCGCTGACGGTGGGCGTGGTGGCGCCGGACTATCCGCCGCTGGAGATGCTCAATGGCGAGCGCGTGGAGGGCGTCACGGCGGACTATCTCGCGCTGATGTTCGAGCCGTTGCCGCGCGTGCGCGCCTTCACCTCGCGGCAGGCGGCGCTGGAGGCGCTGCGGCGCGGCGAGATCGATTTGCTCGGGCGCGGCAGCGCCGCCGAGGCCGCCGACTACGACCTGCGCGTCTCCCATATCTACCTGGCCGACCAGCCGGTGCTGATCTCCCCCGACAGCCGCCGCTTCGACGACCAGCGCGAGGGCGCCACGCTGGCGCTGGTGGCCGGCTACCTGGCCGAGCGGCAAGTGGCCGCGCGCTACCCGAAGAGCCGCATCCTGCTGTTCACCTCGCCGCAGCGCGCGCTGGAAGCGCTGAGCCTGGGCCACGTGGACGGCATGATCGGCGATGCGCTGTCCACGCATTACCTGATCAACATGAATTACCTGCTGAACCTGCGCATCGAGAACTTCGCGCCGATCGACAGCCACGGCTTCGGCTTCCTGGTGCGCTCGGGCGAAGACCGGCTGCGCGCGCTGATCGACCGCGCGCTGGTGCAGATCAACGTGCAGTTCGGCGACGAGATCCTGCGTAGCTGGAGCGCCGGGCGGCGCTTCCGCCTCGACGAGCAGCGCCTGGCGCTGACGCCGGCCGAGAACCGCTGGCTGGCCGCGCACGCGGAGGTGCCGGTGATCGCCAACCGCTACCTGGGCTCGCTGGCGCAGCTCGACGCGCGCGGCCGCGTGACGGGCATCGGCCACGACTACCTCGAACTGATCGCCAAGCGCAGCGGCCTGAAGTTCACCTACACCAGCGCGGACAACTTCGCCGAGCTGAGCCGGCGCATGGAGGCCGGCGAGGCGATGATCACGCCGGTGCTGCCGCCGGACAACCCGAGCGGCGGCAAGCTGGAGATCCTGTCGCCGTACCTGCGCAGCTCGGTGATCCTGGTGACCCGCCAGGACCGCGAGGGCGTGAGCGATCTGGCCAGCCTGGCCGGCAAGCGGCTGGCGACCAGCCCCGGCTACTACCTCAACGAGACCCTCAGGCGCGACTATCCGGCGATCGACCTGCAGGTCTACGACAACCTGCTGGAGGCCATGCGCAGCGTCGACGAGGGCAGCAGCGACGCCAGCATCTCCAACCTGTTTTCCGGGCGTTTCCTGGTCGCGCACAATTTCAACGGCCGGCTGGTGGTCAGCGGCATCCTGGAGGACCGCACCGTGCCGGTCAGCATCGGCGTGCTCCAGAGCGAGCCGGAGCTGCAGAACATCCTGGAGAAGGCGCAGATGTCGATCGGCCCGGACGAGGTGGCCGACATCGTGCGCCAGTGGGAGCCGCGCTTTCCCGCGGTGGGCGCCAGCTTCTGGCGCGACCACCGCGGCCGCATCGTCCAGCTCGGCGGCATCTTCGCGCTGCCGGTGGCGCTGTCGCTGGTGTGGGCCTTCTACCTGGCGCGCCAGGTGCGCAAGACGCGGCGCGCGGAGAAGCGCCTGACCAACCAGCTCGCGCTCAAGAACACGCTGGTCAGCGCCATTCCCAACCCGGTCTACCTGCTCGACCGCGACGGCGGCCTGAGCGCCTGCAACCCGGCGCTGCTGCGGCTGTTCGGCGCCAGCGCGGAGCACAGCCTGGGCAAGACCATCCTCGACCTGCACTGGTTTCCGGCCGAACTGGCGCAGCGGCTGCTGCGCGAGCAGCGCCAGCGCATGGCGCAGGGCATGCCGGCGGTGGAGGAGCACCTGCTCGACATCAATGGCCAGGCGCGCTACATCCAGCACTGGACGGTGCCGTACCGCGACGTGGACGGCGAGGTGGGGGGCATGATCGGCGGCTGGGTCGACCTGACCGAGCGCCAGAGCCTGATCGGGCAGCTGCAGGTGGCGCGCGAGAAGGCGGAGTCGGCCAACCAGGCCAAGAGCATCTTCCTGTCCACCATGAGCCACGAGATCCGCACACCGATGAACGCCATCATCGGCCTGCAGGAGCTGGTGCTGCAGAAGGCCGCGCAAGGCACGGTCGACACCGATTCGCTGGCGGTCGCGCAGGAGGCGGCGCGGGGCTTGCTGCTGCTGCTCGGCAACGTGCTGGACCTGACCCGCATCGAGACCGGCAAGCTCGATTCCTCGCCCGAGCCGGTGGCGCTCAAGGCGCAGATCGAGGGTATCGTCACGCTGGTGCTCGGCATGGCGCGGCAGAAGCACCTGTCGCTGGACCTGCAATGCGAGGGCGACGTCGACCAGTGGGTGATGATGGACCCGCTGCACTTCAAGCAGGTGCTGTTCAACCTGCTGAGCAACGCCATCAAGTTCACCGAGCGCGGCGGCGTCACGCTGCGCGCCACGGGGCGCCGCGCGGGCGAGCGCCTGCGCCTGCTGCTGGAGGTCGTCGACACCGGCATCGGCATTTCGGCGCGGGACCAGGCCAAGCTGTTCCAGCCGTTCTCCCAGGTCGAGGCGGCGCAGGCCGGGCAGGCCTTCGGCAGCGGGCTGGGGCTGAGCATCAGCCTGCGCCTGGTCAAGCTGCTGGGCGGCAGCATCAGCCTGCGCAGCGAGCCGGGCCGCGGCTCGTCCTTCCGCGTCGACCTGGACCTGCCGCTGAGCGCGGCGCCCGCCGCGGCGGAGCCGCCGCGCGCGGCGCCGGCGGCCGCGGCGCGCAACCTGGACGTGCTGGCGGTGGACGACCATCCGGCCAACCGCATCACCTTCCGCCAGCAGCTCCGGCACCTGGGCCACCGCGTCACGCTGGCCGCGGACGGGCTGGAGGCGCTGGAACTGTGGCAGGCCGGCGCGTTCGACGTGGTGCTGACCGATTGCCAGATGCCGCGCATGGATGGCCTGGAACTGGCCCGCCGGATCCGCGAGGAGGAGGGCCGCGCCGGGCGCCACCGCTGCCTGATCCTGGCGGTCACCGCCAGCGCCGAGCCGGCCGAGGTGGAGCGCTGCCTGGCGGCCGGCATGGACCGCGTGCTGATCAAGCCGCTGACGCTGGAGACCGTCGGGCAGGCGCTGGCCGCCGTGTCCGCGTAGACTTCAGCGTTGTCTTCCTTCGCGGCCGTCTGGCCGTTTTTTCGCGTTTCCAGGATTTCCAAGTGAGCCTCCGCAGTTTCCAGGGCAAAGCCCCCCGTCTCGGCGATCGTGTGTTCGTCGATGCCAGCGCCGTGCTGATCGGCGACATCGAGATCGGCGCCGACAGTTCCGTCTGGCCGATGGTGACCATCCGCGGCGACATGCATCGCATCCGCATCGGCGCCCGCACCAGCGTGCAGGACGGCAGCGTGCTGCACATCACGCATGCCGGCCCGTTCAATCCGGACGGCTTTCCGCTGACCATCGGCGACGACGTGACCATCGGCCACAAGGCGATGCTGCACGGCTGCACGATCGGCAGCCGCATCCTGATCGGCATGGGCGCCACCGTCATGGACGGCGCGGTGATCGGCGACGAAGCGATCCTCGGCGCCGGCAGCCTGGTGCCGCCCGGCAAGGTGCTCGAAGGCGGCCATCTCTACGTTGGCAGCCCGGCGCGGCAGGCGCGCCCGCTCACCGAGAAGGAGCGCGGTTTCTTCCGCTACGCGGCCGGCAACTACGTCAGGCTCAAGGACCAGTACCTCGCGGAGCGGGCCGGAGGCTGAGCGCCCGCGGCGCCTTGCTCAGGCCGGGCCGCCGGCCGGGTGCGCGGGCCGCGCCGGCGTGTCGCCGCGCGGCAGGCCGAGGATCTGGCGCGCTTCCTCGGGCGTGGCGATCTCGTAGTCCATTTCCCGCAGGATGCGCACGGTGCGCTCGACCAGCGCGACGTTGCTGGCCAGCTCGCCTTGCCGGTAGTACAGGTTGTCTTCCAGGCCGACGCGGATCACCTGGCCGCCGAGCAGCAGCGAGTTGATGCCGGCCTGGAGCTGGGACGGCCCGATGCCGCTGACGCAGAAGACGCTTTGCCGGGGCAGCAGGTCGACCATGAATTGCAGTGTCTTGGGGTCGTACGGCATGGCGTTCTGGAACCCGCGGTGCGCGTTCATCACCAGGTTGAAGACATAGGGCGGCTCGTCCAGCCCCATCTGGATCAGCGTGGCCGCGTCCTGGACGATGTGGGCGGGGCTGAACACTTCCCACTCGGGCTTGATGCCGCGCCGCTTCATTTCCTCCGCCAGGGTCCTGCAGCGCGAGGGCGAGGTATTGAACAGGATTTCCCTGCCGCCGAAGCTGCCGACGAAGGTGCATGCATCCAGCGTGCACATCTCCGCGCCGGCGTCCATGCCCTTGAGCCGCTCCTCCCACACGGTGTCCCACATGCCGTCCGCGAGCGGCCGGATCATGTCGCCGTGGACCCCGCCGCCGGTCGAGTTGTTGATGACGATGCCGCACCGGGCGCGGATCTGTTCGTTGATGCTGCGGTAGATGTCCGCGTTGCACGTGGCCTGGTCGTCGGGCAGGCGGGCGTGGATGGCGGCCACGCTGGCGCCGGCGTTGTAGCAGTCATAAACATCCCGCGCGATTTCGCCGGGCTGCGTGGGCAGGTGCGGATTCTGGGACTTGAAGGCCATGCCTCCGGTGGGGGCCACCAGGACCACGACTTTGTTCGATGCGATCATTGCTTGTCTCCGATGTGATGAATGCCACTGCGCCAGCTAAGGCTGGTCTCGATGGCGGCCGGTCTCGCCGGCCCGGCAGCCGGGCGCTGGCGAAACCGGCGCGGCGCCACGGGCGCGGCGCGCCCGTGGCGGATGGCGCGCCCGGCCTCAGGCGGGGAAGAGGTGCCCGTACTTGTGCACGAAGCCCGTGAACGCCGCGACGAAACGGTCGATTTCCTCCTGGCCGATGGGCACGCTGAGCACGACGAAGCCGCGGCGGGCCAGGTACACGCCGTTCTCGATCATGTGGAAGAAGAAGAGGTCCTTGACGGCGTTGCCGGCGGGCAGGATGTCGGCGGTCGAGCGGATTTCGTGCGTGCCTGGCTGGAGGTTCATCAGCGAGCCCAGGCCGATGAACCGGAGGGCCGCGGCATTCTCCTCGCAGATCCGGTTCAGCCGGTCGCGCAGGGCGTCGCCGAGCGCGTTCAGACGCAGCGCGGCGTCCGCCGTATAGATCTGGGACAGGCCGGCGGCGCCCGCGGCCATGGTCAGCACGTTGTTGTTGAAGGTGCCGGCATGCGGGGTCGCGCCCACGCGCCGCGGGTCGAACTGGGACATGATGTCCGCGCGGCCGCCGAACGCGCCGAAGGACATGCCGCCGCCGATGTACTTGCCCAGCGTGGTCAGGTCGGCGTGGATGCCCAGCTTTTCCTGCAGGCCGCCCGGCGCGAGGCGCGAGGTCATGACCTCGTCGAACACCAGCAGCGCGCCCTGCTGGCGCGCCAGCTCCCGCAGGCCGCGCAGGAAGTCCACCTTGGCCTCGATGCATCCGGAGGCGCCCTGCATGGGCTCGACCACCACCGCGGCGATCTCCCGCGGGTTCGCCGCGAACAGCGCGCGGACGCTGTCGAGATCGTTGTACGAGGCGATCAGGAAATCGTGCGACACGTTGACCGGCGTATTCCCCCTGGCGAACGTGAGAACGCCGCCGTGGTAGCCGCCATCGAACACGATGATCTTCGACCGCCCGGTGTGGATCTTGGCCGCCGAGATGGCCATGAGGTTGGCCTCGGTGCCCGAGTTGGTGAAACGGACCACGTCGACCGACGGGAAGCGCTCGCAGATCAGGCTGGCCAGCCTTGCCTCCAGCACGTTGTGCCCGCTCAGGTTGATCCCGGCATCCAGCGCGCCGTCGATGGCGCGGCGGATCACGGGATTGGAGTGGCCGTAGATGCCTGCCGTGAATTCCGCGATGAAATCCACGTAGACGTGGCCATCGGCGTCCCACAGGCGGCACCCTTCGCCGCGCGTCATGGCCAGCGGGAACGGCGCGTAGAACAGGACCGAGCGGGTGTTGCCGCCCGGCATGTAGCGCGAGGCCAGGTCGAACTGCTTCTGGCTGGCGGCGTTGCGTGTGGCATAGCGGTCCGCGGCCTGGGCTACCGCAGTGGCGACCGGGTCGGTGTCAACCGTGAAGAGGTGTGGATCCATGATGAGGCGCTGCGTGGGAAACCGCGGGAGGCGGCTTCCGGGAGTTGTTGAAATGTGTACTAGGTAATTACTGTACATCGTACAATTAATCGATGCAAGACGTTCCGGGCTTCGTCCGTGGCCGGGCGGCGGCGCGCTCGCCCGGACCACGGCGCGCCGCCTCAGACCACGGAAACCGGCGCGCCTGCCGGCGCGGCGTCCGTGAGTGGCGGATGGGTGACGATGGACCGTAGCGCGGCCGCGCTGGTCTTCAACGCGGCGAGGTCCGGGCGCGGCCGGCGCAGCACGGTGTCCGCGCTGAACGCGGACTCCAGCGCCGAGGCGATTTCCAGGAGGCGCAAGTCGCGCCGGAACGGCGCGATCACCTGGAGCCCGAATGGCAGCCCTTGCCGGTCGAGCCCGCACGGCAGCGACAGGGCCGGGTTGGTGGCGAGCGTGACGATGTAGGTCAGGTCGAGCCACCGGTAGTAATTGGGCAGCGGCTTGCCGTTGATCGCCTCGGCATGGGGGCGCGTCCACGGGAACGGCGACACCGGCGTGGTGGGGGCCAGTATCACGTCGAAGCGCGAATACAGCCGCTGGAACGCGCGGAAGATGCGGGTCTGCTCGGCATGCGCCCATGCCGCGTCCGCCAGGGAGAAGGCGGCGCCGAGCTCGTAGTTGGCGCGGGCGTTCGGGCCGATCGAGGCGGGGTCGTTTTCATATGCCCCGCGCATGGCGGCGACGAATGCCTGCGAGCGCATGATGTCGAAGCAGCGGTGCACCTCGCCGAGCGGTTCGCCGGCGAAGCCGACGGGCTCGCACGACGCGAACAGGCCGGCAATCCTGGCGATGCGCTCGCGGAACGTGGCGCGGATGCCGTCATCGACCTCGCACGCGCCGAAATCCTCGGTGAAGCCGACCCGCAGCGTGGCGAGGTCCGCGGCCCGCAGGTTCAGCAAGCCGTGCGGCTGCGCGTCCTGGCTGAGCGGATCGGCGTCGCACAGGCCGACCGTCGCCGCGAGCTGGAGCGCGGCCTCGGCCACGGTCCGGCCCATCGGCCCGACGACGGAAAGCGCCGACCAGCCCAGCAGCCGCCGCTCGCTCGGCACCAGGCCCGGGGAAGGGCGCATGCCCACCACGCCGCATTTCGCGGCCGGTATCCGCAGCGATCCTCCGGTATCGGAGCCGGTGCAGACCGGCAGCATGTCGCAGGCCAGCGCGGCGGCCGAGCCGCCCGACGAGCCACCCGCGTTCAGGCGCGGATCGAAGGGGTTTCCCGTGGCGCCCCACACCGGATTGCGCGTGTTCGCGCCGGCGCCGAACTCGGGCACGTTGGTCTTGCCGACCAGGATGGCGCCGGCGGCGCGCAGGCGGCTGACCAGCACGTTGTCGCGCGGCGGCAGGTTGCCGCGGTATAGCGGGGAGCCGTAGGTGGTCAGCAGGCCTTGCGTTTCCTCCAGGTCCTTGACGCCCATGGGCAGCCCGTGAAGCAGGCCCACGGGCTTGCCCGCGCCGAGCGCGCGCTCGGCGGCGCGCGCCTGCGTTCCGGCGCGCTCGAAGCACGTCGCCGTGACGGCGTTCACGTAAGGGTTGACGGCCTCGATGCGGCGGATGCACGACCGCAGCACTTCCACGGGCGATATCCGCCGCGCGAGGATCATCGAGCGCAGTTCGGGCGCGGTGAGTTCGGCAAGCTCGGCGGTCATGGGGTCTCCTCTGCGGCGGTCCGGACCGCGTCCTGGTTGGCGGGGAATGGCGGGCGGCGCGTCACTTCAGCTTCGCCTTTTCGACCACCGTGGCGTTCTGCGCCATTTCGGCGCTGGCGCGGCGCTGGAAGGCCGCGCCGTCCTGCCAGCTCGCGGAGAAGCCCAGCGCGCCCAGCTTCTTCTGCACCTCCGGGGCCTGCACCACGGCTTTCAGCTCGGCTTCGAGCCGTGCCGACACGTCGGCCGGCAGGCCCTTGGGCGCAACCACGCCGACCCAGTTGTCGAAGACGAAGTCAGGCACGCCCTGCTCGATGAACGTCGGCACCTGCGGCAGCAGCGCGGCGTGCTGCCGCGACGCCACGGCGATCGGCACCAGCGCGCCGGACTGGATGAACGGCGCGGCCGCCACGACGCTGTCGACCGCCAGCGCGGTCTGCTTGCCCATCAGCGCGGTCAGCGAAGGCGCGCTGCCCTGGAACGGGACGTGCAGCAGCGTGATGCCGGTCTTCAGCGCGAAGCTCTCGGCAATGATGTTCGGCATGGAGCCGCTGCCGAACGAGCCGTAGCTCAGGCCGCCGGGCTCCTTGCGCGCCGCGGCGACGACGTCGGCAACGGTCTTCAGCGGTGAGCCGGGGTAGGTCAGCATGACCATCGGCATCGCCGCGACGATGCCCAGGTAGTCGAAGCTGGCGGCGCTGTAGCGCGCGTTCGGATAGATCAGGGGATTGATCGTGAAGGTGGGCGCGCCCGTGACGAGCAGCGTATAGCCGTCGGCCCTGGCCCTGGCCGCGAAGGTGGCGCCGATGGTGGTGTTCGCGCCGGGGCGGTTGTCCACCACGAACGGCTGGTGCAGCCGCTCCTGCAGTTGCGCGGCGATGAGCCGGGCAATCGTGTCCCCCGTGCCGCCGGCCGGAACCGGCACGACCACCGTGACGGGCCGCGCCGGATAAGGCTGCGCAAAAGACGGCTGGAACGCGCAGATGCCGGCGACGGCGATCGCGGGGAAGAGGTAACGCATGAAGGACTCCAATTCGGTCTCGGGTGGGGGCGGCCGCTGTCGTCCAGGCGGCCGGTGCTGCCGATATTGGACCATTGTTCGTCGTTTTTCAATACATTGTTCATCGTACAATGAATTTTAGGTCCGGGGGCACTGATGTTGTGCCTGCCGGCGCCGCCGGTGCACGGAATCGAGGCGCCGCGCCTCATCCTGGCTCCTCCGTGGCGGCCCTTGCCAGCCATGTCCCGCGCTCTCCGCGCGCTGCCTGATACGCGTAATCACCTATTCGTTGTACATCAGACAATAAATAAACTGTCCTTGGTATCGGCGGGAATAGAACGTCGTACAGGGATGGCACGCACATTGCGTAGCCGACGCCATGCCTCGTTTTTCCGCCGTGGCGCGGCGCGGGGCACGGGCGAGTTGGACGAAGACGGACACACACGAGAGAAGGGGAGCAGAACTTGAATACTTGGAGCAAGGCATGGGCGGCCGGCGCAGCCCTGTGCGGACTGGCGGGCGGGGCGCAAGCCCAGACGTCAGGCGTGACGATCTACGGCTCGATCGACGCCGGGGTGACTTATCTCAGCAACGTGGGCGGCCATAACCAGGTGAAGATGGACGACAGCATCAGCCAGGGGAACCGTTTCGGCTTCCGCGGCAGCGAGAGCATTTCGAGCGACCTGTCCGCCATCTTCAACCTCGAAGGCGGCTTCATGTCGGATACCGGCGCGAGCCGGCAGGGCGGCTTGCTGTTCGGGCGCCAGGCGTATGTCGGACTGGCGTCCCGGCGCTTCGGCACGCTGACGATGGGCCGGCGCTTCGACCAGATGGTGAGCCTGATCCGCTATCACCCGGGCTACTACACCGGCATCTATTCGTTCACGCCGGGCGACCTGGACCGCATTTCCGGCGCGTGGCTGAACAACACGGTGGTCTACAGCAGCCCCAGCATCGCCGGCTTCACGCTGAACGGGCAGTACAGCTTCGCCGAGGACGGCACCAGCAACACCAACGGCGGGCGCGCCTACAGCCTCAGCGCGGCCTACGAGGCCGGCCAGTTCAACGCGGTGGTGGCCGCCACGGGGATCAAGCAGTACGCCACCAAGTCGGCCAGCGCGATGGGCGTGCCCAATCTGTTCGGCGCGCCCGCGAATGCCGCCCAGGCGACCACGGTTCTGGACGACTACCGCAGCGTCGGCGCCGGCGCGGCGTACAAGTTCGAGAAGGTGGCGGTCAGCGGGCTGTACACGAACACCCGGCTGGAGCCCAGGGGCGGCCCGGTGGAAACGCTGCACAACGCCTCGCTCACCGTGGCGTACTGGCTGACGCCGAACCTGATCCTCGCTTCCGGCTATACGTACTCCAAGCTGGGCGACTACCGCTGGAACACGTTCAACGGCGCGGTGGATTATCTGTTCTCGAAGCGCACCGACGTGTATTTCATGGCGAACTTCCAGGACGCCAGCGCGCGGGCCCACGCGATCCTCACCACGAACTCGGCGTCCGGCAACGACCGCCAACTCGGGCTGCGCGTGGGCATTCGCCACAAGTTCTGATCCCGCGACCCTCTTCCGATACTGAATCAATAGCTAAGGCTTGGCCATGAACTCAATGACGGACTCAAAAAACGGACCGCCTGCGGCGCAGTCCGGCGCGGCGCCGCAGCAAGGCGCCGCGGCGACGCGGCGCAAGGCGGTTGCCGCCGGTGTCGCGGGAAACATCCTGGAGTGGTATGACTTCGGCGTCTATGGTTTCCTGGCGGCCATCATCGCCAGGAGCTTCTTTCCGTCGGCAAGCGGGGTGGGCTCGCTGCTGATCGCCTTCGCGACGCTCGGGGTGGGCTTCGTGGCGCGGCCGGTCGGCAGCATCGTCCTGGGCCATCTCGCGGACAGGCGGGGCCGCAAGACCGTGCTCACGCTGACCATCTTCCTGATGGCGGGGAGCACGGTCGCCATCGGGATCCTGCCGACCTACGCCTCGGCCGGCGTGCTGGCGCCGGTGCTGCTGGTGCTGGCCCGGCTGGTCCAGGGGTTCGCCGCCGGCGGCGAATGGGGCAGCGCGACCGCGTTCATCACCGAGTGGGCGGGCGAGGGCCGGCGGGGTTTCGTCGGCGCGTTCCAGCAATCCAGCATTGCGATCGGGCTGCTGCTCGGCTCGGGCGTGACGGCGATCCTGGCGTCCTCGCTCAGCGCCGCGGACCTCGAAAGCTGGGGCTGGCGGATTCCGTTCCTGCTGGGCGCCATTCTCGGCCCGGTCGGCGGGTATATGCGCCGGAACATCGCGGAGCCGCCGGTCTATCAGTCCGCCTCGCCGTCGGGCCGGCTGCCGCGCGCGGCGTTCGCGCGGCGCATCGGCCACGCCATCGTGTTCGTGGCGATCTGGGGCGTGGCCTCTTACATGGTGACGGTCTACATGCCCACTTTCGGCCAGACCTACGGCGGCCTCACGCGCAGCGAGACCCTGTGGTCGGTGACCATCGCGCTGGCGCTGACGGCGGTCCTCGCGCCGGCCTTCGGCCACGTCTCCGACCGCATCGGCCGCAAGCCCGTCCTGCTGGCCGGCTGCGTGGGGTTTCTCGTGCTGTCGTATCCGCTCTATGGCGCGATCCTGTCCCATCCCGGATCGGTTCCGGTGTTCCTGGCGGTGCAGTGTCTGCTGGTGGCGCTTTACTCGCTGCTGGCCGGCGCGGGGCCCGCGTACCTTACCGAAGCCTTCCCGACCTATATCCGCACCACGGGCATCTCCATTGCCGGGGCCTGCGCCGGGCTGTTCGGCGGTTTTGCGCCGCTGACCGTGACCTGGATCATCCAGGGCACCGGGGCATCGACCGCGGCGGGCGCGTTCCTTGCTGCCGTCGCGCTGGTGTCGCTGCCCGCCGTCCTGACGATCCGGGACGCGGCCCACGCGCGCCTGGAATGAATCCGGCATCCTGTTCCGCAGCCACGGGCCGCGCGGCGGCTCGCGCGGCCCACACGAAAAATGCACACCCATGCCTGAAACTGTCATGAATGCGAACCCCGGCCAGACGCCGGGACAAGGAAAGATCCAGACGGTGCTCGGCCCGATCGAGCCGGCGGCGCTCGGCCCGACGCTGATGCACGAGCACCTGCTCATCGACCTGACGCCGCCGCCGTCGCTGCTGGCCGGCGGGCCGGCGCAGCAGGAGGCGGAGATCACGCTGTGCAATTGCTGGGGCATCAGCAATGGCCAGAAGTCCTATCTGAAGAACTACCAGCTGGACCAGATCGACGTGGCCGCCGAGGAGGTCCGCGACATGATGGCCGCCGGCGGGCGGGCCATCGTCGACCTGACCAATGGCGGGCTGAAGCCCGACCCGCTGGGGCTGGTCCAGATAGCGCAGCGCACCGGCGCCTACATCGTGATGGGCTGCGGCCACTACGTGCAGGCCTACCAGGACCCGGCGAATCACGGCAGGAGCGCAGACAGCTTTGCCGCCGAGATGGTCGGCCAGTTGACGCGGGGCGCGTGGGGCACGGACATCCGCGCCGGCATCATCGGCGAGATCGGCTGCCAGTCGCCGTGGACCGATGTCGAGAAGCGCGTGATGCGCGGCGCGCTGATCGCGCAGTCCGAGACCGGCGCCGCCATCAACGTGCATCCGGGCCGGCATCCGGACCAGCCGGCGGAGATCGTGTCGTTCATCGCGGCGGCCGGGCACGGCGTCGGGCGCGTGATCATCAGCCACGTGGACCGCACGATCTTCGACGACGACCGCTTGCTGCGCCTGGCCGACAGCGGATGCGTCATCGAGTTCGATCTGTTCGGCTGGGAGCAGAGCTACTACCCGATGTCCAGCGAGATCGACATGCCGAACGACGGCGCCCGGCTCAGGATGGTGAAGCTGCTCGTGGCGCGCGGGTACCGCGACCAGGTCCTGATGAGCCAGGACATCTGCACGCGCACGCGGCTGGGCCGGTACGGCGGGCATGGCTATCAGCACATGTTCGCCAATATCGCGCCGCGCATGCTCCATCGCGGATTCAGCCAGGCGGATGTCGACGCGATTCTGGTCGACAATCCCAGGCGCCTGCTGACGATCGGCTGATCCCGGCGCGGCGGGCCGAAGTGCCGCTTGGCGTACAATGATCTTACTGAACACCAAGTAAGAGACATGATGGCGACAGGCACCAGGAATGCCCGGGCAAAGGCCGGCGACAAGGATACGGGCAAGAGCGCGGCCAAGAGCGTAACCAAGGGCACGGCCAAAGGCGCCACCAAGAGCGCCACCAAAAGCGTGGCCGGGGACGCGGACAAGCGCGCGGACAAGGGCGCGGGCGTTCGCAAGCGCGCGGCGCCGGACGCGCGGCCCGCCGTCAGGAAAGAGGGCGCGCGCGCGACCCGCGGCAAGGCTTCGGGGCCGGGGCTGACCAGGGAAAAGATTGTCGCGGCCGCCCTCGAACAGATCGACCGCAACGGCGTCATGGCGTTCAGCCTGCGCGACGTCGCCAGGTCACTGGGCGTCTATCCCGCCGCCCTGTACTGGCACGTGGCCACGCGCGACGACCTGCTGGCGTCCGTGGTCGAGGCCACCATGGTCGACGTGGCGCCGGAACCGGGCGAGCTGGCGTGGCAGGACTGGCTCAGGGAGCTGTTCGTGCGCTGCCGCGATGTCATGCGCCGGCACCCGAACATCGCCCAGCTGGTGGGCGCCCAACTGGTGGCGAATGCCAGCCTGAGCCCCACGCTGATCGATCGCATTCTCTCGGTCCTGAGGGCGGCGGGCTGTCCCGACGACCGCATGCTGGAGATGTACAACGTGGTCATCTCCACGATGGTGGGCTTTCCGACGCTGGAATACGCCTCGGTGCCGAAGGACGACACGGACGCCTGGGCGCGGCAGTTGCAGGAGCGGACCCGCTCGATTCGAGCGCTGGACTATCCCACGCTGGCCCGCTACCTGCCGGAGATGGCCAACAAGGCGTTCATCGTGCGGTGGCAGAACGGCACCGACGCGCCCATGGATTCCAGCTTCGGCCTGTACGTGGACGTGGTCATCCGCGGCATCGAAAGCAGCCTGGCGCGTTAGATTACCTTGCCGGGATTCATCAGCCCGCGCGGATCCAGCGCCTGCTTGATGGCGCGCATCATGGCCAGCTCTACCTCGCTCTTGTAGCGGCGGTTTTCCTCGCGCTTGAGCTGGCCCAGGCCGTGCTCGGCCGAGATCGAGCCGCGGTGCGCGTGCACGCTGTCGTGCACGATGGCGTTGATGGCCGGGCTGTTGTCGAGGAAGGCGTCGTGGTTCTCGCCGGCCGGCGGCGACACGTTGTAGTGCAGGTTGCCGTCGCCGAGATGGCCGAAGGTGACCATGCGCGCGCCGGGGAAGGCCTGCTGGATGCGCGCGTCGGTGGTGTCGATGAAATCGGCGACGCGCGAGACCGGCACGGCGATGTCGTGCTTGATGTTCTTGCCTTCCTCCACCTGCGCCAGCGGGATGTGCTCGCGCAGGTTCCAGAAGTCGCGCGACTGCTGCACCGACTCGGCCACCACCGCGTCTTCCACCACGCCGGTCTCGAACGCGGTTTCCATCATGGCCTCGAAGATGGCGCGCGCGTGTTCCTCGCTTTCGTTGTCGGACAGTTCCAGCAGCACCACCTGCGGATGCGGGCGGTCGAACGGATAGCGCAGTTGCGGGTAGTGCGTGGTGACGAGCGACAGGCACATCTGCGACATCAGCTCGAAGCCGGTCAGCAGCGCCCCGGCGCGCTGCTGGGCGATGGCCAGCAGCGCCAGCGCGGCGCGCGGGCTGGCCACCGCGGCCAGCGCGGTCACGCGCGCGCGCGGCAGCGGGTAGAGCTTCATGACGGCGGCGGTGATGATGCCGAGCGTGCCTTCGGCGCCGATGAACAGGTCGCGCAGGTCGTAGCCGGTATTGTCCTTGCGCAGGCCGCGCAGGCCGTCCCAGACCTCGCCGGACGGCGTGACTACTTCCAGCCCCAGGCACAGCTCGCGCGTGTTGCCGTAGCGCAGCACGCCGGTGCCGCCCGCGTTGGTGCCGAGGTTGCCGCCGATGGTGCAGCTGCCTTCGGCCGCCAGGCTCAGCGGGAACAGGCGGCCGTGCTCGCGCGCGGTGTCCTGCAGCTGCTGCAGGATCACGCCGGCTTCCACGGTGACGGTGTTGTTGAGCGGGTCGACCTGCCGCACGCGGTTGAGCCGCTGCAGCGAGATCACCACGGACCCGGTGCCGGCCATCGGCGTGGCGCCGCCGCACAGCCCGGTGTTGCCGCCCTGCGGCACCATCGCGATCTGGTGCGCGTGGCAGGCATGCACGGCGGCGGCGACTTCCTCGGTGGTGCCGGGGCGCAGCACGGCGATGGCCTCGCCGGTGTAGCGCTTGCGCCAGTCGGTCAGGTAGGGCGCCTTGTCGGCGTCGTCGGTCAGCACGTGCTGGCTGCCCAGCGCGGCGCGGCAGAGGGCGAGGAAGGATTCGAACTGCGTGGCGGTCATGGTGAGGTCCGGTGCGGCTTCTGGTGTGGCGGGCGGCTACTTGCGGCGGGCCGGCTGCAGCGCCCGGGCGCGGCGCTTGTACGGGCGCAGGTAGAGGATGGTGGCGAAGAAGAACAGCAGCGTCAGCGCCACCTCGAGCCACGCCAGCGCGGAGGAGGGCGGGCGGTCGCTGGTGGCGCGCACGATGCCTTCGGTGAAGAACAGCAGGATCAGCATCGACGACCACTGCATGGTGTAGCGGTTGCGCGTCAGCACGCCGCGCAGCGGCAGCAGCAGCGGCAGGAACTTGAGGACCAGCCACGAGCCGCCCGGGCGCAGCGGCGCGAGGAACCATTCCCAGGCGATGCACAGCACGATCAGCGCGAGCAGGCTGCCGGCGCTCAGGCGGTACAGCGCGGCGCTGTGCAGCGCGCCGTCGGTGGCCGCGGCGTCGCCGGCGCCGGCCGGCGCGGCGCTCATGCGCGGCTCCCGGCGGCCAGCCGCAGCGCGGTCTCGGCCAGGCGGCGGCCCATCGCGCGCGCCAGCGCGGCTTCGTCCTCGGACACCGGCGCGCTGTTGTCCACGCGCGCGTGGTGGCTGGGGCCGTAGGGCGTGCCGCCGCCGGCGGTGGTCATCAGCGCGCTTTCCGAGTAGGGCAGGCCGACCAGCAGCATGCCGTGGTGCAGCAGCGGCAGCATCATCGACAGCAGCGTGGTTTCCTGGCCGCCGTGCAGGCTGCCGGTGGCGGTGAACACGCAGGCCGGCTTGCCGCTGAGCGCGCCCGCCAGCCACTGCGCCACGGTGCCGTCGAGGAAGTATTTCATCGGCGCGGCCATGTTGCCGAAGCGGGTCGGGCTGCCCAGCGCCAGGCCCTGGCATTCCTCCAGGTCGCGCAGCTCGGCATAGGGCGGGCCGTCGGCGGGGATGTCCGGCGCGGTAGCCTCGCTGACGGTGGATACCGGCGGCACCGTGCGCAGGCGGGCATGGGCGCCGGGCACGCTGTCGATGCCGTGGGCGATCAGTTCCGCGAGCTTGCGGGTGCTGCCGTGGCGGCTGTAGTAGAGGACGAGGATGTCGGTCATGGACGGGGCCGCGGCTGGCCGCGCCGGGCGGCAGGCAGCAAGGGCAGGCTGGTTGGCGCCGGGCGCGGCGCGCCGGGCAATGCGCGTATTATAGTTGTGGCCCCGGCGCGGCCCGCCGGAGCCGTCATGGCGGCGTCGCCGGCGCCGATTGCTGTCGATTGCTATCGATTGCTGCCGATCATTGCCGCCCGTCATCACCACCCATCATCACCGCATCACGCCAGGAGCCCGCCCCCGCATGTTCGCCGCCCGCATCGTCCGCCTGCGCAGGGAATGGAACCTGCAGAAGCTGCGCGCGCTGACCCGCTACGCGCTGCGCCGCGCGGCCGAGGACCGCCTGCCGCAGGTGTCGGCCAGCCTGACCTTCACCACCGTGCTGGCGGTGGTGCCGGTGCTGACCGTGGCGTTCGCGCTGCTGGCCGCGTTCCCGGTGTTCCGCGAGTTCCGCAGCTCCATCGAGACCTTCCTGTTCCAGAACCTGATTCCCGGCAACGTCAGCGATTCCATCACCAGCTATCTCGGGCAGTTTTCCAAGAACGCCAGGGGCCTGACCGCGGCCGGCCTGGGCGGCCTGATGGTGACTTCGGTGCTGACCATGCTGACGGTGGAGGACGCGCTCAACGCGATCTGGCGCGTCAAGCAGCGCCGCCCGCTGGCGCAGCGCGTGCTGGTGTTCTGGGCGGTGCTGACGCTGGGGCCGGTGCTGATCGGCGCCAGCCTGTCGATCAGCTCCTACCTGATCTCGGTCTCGGCCGGCTACGCGGGCACCATGCCGCTGGGGCTGGGCCTGCTGGTGAGCCTGACGCCGGTGGTGCTGTCGGCGCTGGCCTTCGCCTTCCTCTACATCGCCGTGCCCAATGCCAGCGTGGAGTGGCGCGACGCCATCACCGCCGGGCTGGTGGCGGCGCTGGCGTTCGAGTTCGCCAAGCGCGGCTTCGGCTACTTCGTCACGCACATCCCGACCTACACCGCGGTCTACGGCACCTTCGCCGCGCTGCCGATCTTCCTGCTGTGGATCTACCTGAGCTGGCTGGTGACGCTGCTGGGCGCCACCATCGCCGCCAACCTGCCGGTGATCCGCCAGGGCTACTGGCGCCGCCGCACGTTCGCCGGCAGCGAGTTTTTCGACGCGCTCGGCGTGCTCTACCTGCTCTACCGCGCGCGCGACGAAGTGCCGCGCAGCATCGGCGAGCTCGACCTCGGGCGCAAGCTGCGGGTGGAAGCGGACTACCTGTCCGGCCTGCTCGGTCGGCTCAAGGCGATGCACCTGATCGGCAAGCTGGCGCAGGACCGCGGCCAGGCCCACTGGGCGCTGCTGTGCGACCCCGCCCACGTGACGCTGCGCACGCTGCACGACCGCCTGGTGCTGAACCTGCCGCGCCTGCCGCGCACCGCGCTGGCGCAGCAGTTGCAGGGCGCCGACGCGCTGCGGCAGGTGCTGGACAACCCGCGCCTGGACCAGCCGCTGGAAGCGGTGTTCGCGCAGCGGCAGGCGCAGGCCCAGGTCTTGGCGGAAGAGGAAGCGGCGGCGCCCGGCCGTCCGGCCGAGGGCGCGCGCCGCGCGCTGGAAGTGGTGCCGCCGGGCTGGCACGGCCAGATCTGAGCCGCGCGCGCGGCTAGAACGGAATCCTGCCGCGCCAGATGTCGGCGTACATGACCCAGTCGCCCATCAGGCTGTAGAACGGGTGGCGGAACGTGGCCGGGCGGTTCTTCTCGAACCCGAAATGGCCGACCCAGGCGAAGGCGTAGCCCGACACCGCGGCCGCCGCCAGCCACCACCAGTTGCCGCTGATGAGCAGCGCCAGCAGGCACAGCAGCGCCACCGTGGAGCCGGCGAAATGGAGCCGGCGGCAGGTGAGGTTGCGGTGCTCGTTCAGGTAGAACGGGTAGAAGGCGGCGAAATTCCGGAATTCGCGGGTGCGTGCCTGGGGCATGTCGTACTCCTGTGGGGGTGCGGCATGTTTCAGTCTAGCCGGCATGGGGCGGGTGTCCAGAGGGGTCTTCACGGGGCTGCCATGCCGGACAACACCGTTGGCCCTGCTTGATGTGGCTCCTAGCTAAACCGCCCCTCTCCCCGGCCCTCTCCCCGTGAGGGGAGAGGGAGGACACCATGCTTGGGCTAGCTCGCGCGGTGTGGGCCCATTCGCGGGCTTCGCCAGTCGCCGGGGGGTTGCTCCCCTCTCCCGCTTGCGGGAGAGGGGTCGGGGGAGAGGGTCGGCGTGCCTTTGGGCCGAAGCCTCGCTCAGCCCGCCGCCACCGCCTTGCGCGCGAACGCGGCCAGCGCGTCGAGCACTTCGTCGGGTTTTTCGCCCATCAGCGCGTGGCCGCAGGGCACGGAGACGGTGCTGGCCGAGGCCATTTTCGCCGCCAGTGCCAGCGCGGCCTTGGGCGAGGTCATCATGTCCTTGCTGCCGCTGATGAACAGCGCCGGGCAGCGCACCGCGGCGGCGGCGGCTTCGCCGTTGGCGTAGGCGTTGCAGGCCGAGAAGTCGTTGTGGAAGACGTGGCCCTGCGGGTTGCGCTGCGCCACGCGCTCCATCAGGCGCTGGCTGCCGCCCTGCATCCACGAGCCGGGTCCCGGCGAGGACGGCTTGTTGGCGAGGCTGGAGTGCGACCACGCATTGACCATCGCGATGGCCTGGTCCACCTGCTTGAGCGAGGCTTCGAGCAGGGCGTCGGAGACCTTCATCGGGTAGGCCGTGGCCAGCAGCGCGATGGCGCGCACCGCATCGGGGTGGCGCGCGGCGGTTTCCAGCGCGATCAGCGATCCCATGCTGTGGCCGAACACCAGCGCCGGCGCGGCGACGCCGGCGGCGCGCAGCAGTTCAGCCACCCAGTCGGCCATCGCCTCGATGGTCTTGAGCGGCGCGCCTTCGCTGCGGTTGTGGCCGGGCAGGTCCACCGCCAGCACGCCGAAGCCGTGGTTGGCGAACCAGCGCGTCTGCAGGGCCCACACGCTGTGGTCGTTCTGCGCGCCGTGCACGAACACGGCGCACGGCAGGGCCGGGTTGAAGGGTTTGCCGCCGGTGTAGGCGTAGGCCTTGCGGCCCGCGATCGTCAGTTCCATCAGGCTTGCCCTCCCTTGCCGCTCATGGCGCGCTCGGCGGCCTTGAGGCCGCGCTTGAGATCGTCGATCAGGTCGTCCGCGTCTTCCAGGCCGACCGACAGGCGGATGGTGCCTTCGCCGATGCCGGCGGCCTGCAGCGCCGCCGCGTCCATGCGGAAGTGCGTGGTGGAGGCGGGGTGGATCACCAGCGAGCGCGCGTCGCCGACGTTGGCCAGGTGAGAGAACAGCGCCAGGCTTTCGATGAAGCGCTGGCCGGCGGCGCGGTCGCCCTTGAGGTTGAAGCTGAACACGGCGCCGGCGCCGCGCGGCAGCAGGCGCTTGGCGAGTTCGTAGTCGGGGTGGGATTCGAGCTCGGGGTAGGCCACCGACTCCACCATCGGGTGCGAGACCAGGAACTGCACCACGCGGCGCGCGTTGTCCACGTGCCGGGCCATGCGCAGCGGCAGGGTCTCGATGCCTTGCAGCAGTTGCCAGGCGGCCATCGGGTTGAGGCAGGCGCCGAAATCGCGCAGGCCTTCGCGGCGCGCGCGCAGCAGGAACGGCGCCACCGTGCTTTCCTCGGTAAACACCATGTTGTGGAAGCCGGCATACGGCTCCGACAGCTCGGGGAAGCGGCCGGAGGCCTCGAAATCGAAGGTGCCGCCCTCGGCCAGCACGCCGCCGATGGTGGTGCCGTGCCCGCCCAGGAACTTGGTGGCCGAGTGGTAGAGCAGGCCGGCGCCGTGGTCGAACGGCCTGAGCAGGTAGGGCGTGGTGAAGGTGGAGTCGACCAGCAGCGGGATGCCGTGGTCGCGGCCGAGCTGGGCCAGCGTGGGGATGTCGAGCACGTCCAGGCCGGGGTTGCCGAGCGATTCGCCGAACAGCAGCCGGGTCTCGGGCCGGATGGCGGCGCGCCAGGCGTCGATGTCGCGCGCCTGCACGAAGGTGGTCTCGATGCCGAAGCGGCGCAGCGTGTAGTGCAGCAGGTTGTGCGAGCCGCCGTACAGCGCGCTGGACGCCACGATGTGCGAGCCGGCGCCCATCAGCGTGGCCACGGCGAGGTGCAGCGCGGCCTGGCCGGAGGCCACGCCGATCGCGCCGGCGCCGTTCTCCAGCGCGGCGACGCGCTCCTCGAACACCGCCACGGTGGGGTTGGAGATGCGCGAGTAGACGTGGCCGGCGCGTTCCATGTTGAACAGCGAGGCGGCGTGCTCGCTGTCGCGGAAGACGAAGGACGTGGTCAGGTGGATGGGCGTGGCCCGCGCGCCGGTGGCGGGGTCGGGGGCGGCGCCGGCATGCAGCGCCAGGGTGTCGAATCGGGTACCGGACATGGCTTCCAGGGCAAGAGTTGTCTCCGGTGCGCATCGTAGCATCCGGCGACGGCGCCGGGGCACGGCAAAGCGCGCGCCGGGGCGGCTCGCGGGGCCGCCGCGCTTTACTTGGGCGGGCGGTTTCGGCTAGGATCGGCCCATCCGGCGGTGCCGGCCCGTGCCCGCGCCGCGCCAGGGCGGAACCGGCCCGGCGCGGCCGGCGGCGCGGCGCCATCACAGCGGCAGTACATCAGCAGATACATACAAGCAGATTCAGCAAGCGGAGACCACCATGAAAGTCAGCGACATCCTGCAGATCAAGGGCAACACGCTCTTTACCGTGACGCCCGACACCTCGCTGCAGCTGGCGGTCAGGACGATGGCCGAGCACGACATCGGCTCGCTGGTGGTGATGGAGTACGGCGAGCTGGTCGGCATGCTGACCTTCCGCGAGATCATCAACACGCTGGCCGCCAACAACGGCTCGGTGGGCACCTTCAGCCTGCGCAAGGTGATGGACGACGCGCCGCTGACCTGCACGATGGAAACCGACGTCAACGAAGTGCGCCGCATGATGCTGGAACGCCACACGCGCTACCTGCCGGTGATGGACAACCGCACCCTGATGGGCGTGATTTCCTTCTACGACGTGGCCAAGGCGGTGGTGGAGGAGCAGAGCTTCGAGAACCGCATGCTCAAGGCCTACATCCGCGACTGGCCGGAAGAAAAGACCGACTGAGGCCGGCGGCGCGCCGCGGGTGCCGGACGGGCGGCGCCGCGGCGATGTGAACGGAATCAAGCGCCGCGGGTATGCATCGGGTGTGCATCGGGTGCGCGCGCCGCGGGCGCGCCTGCGGCGGCAGCCACGTTGCCAGCAATGTCGCGCCGGGGGCCCGCCACGGGCATCCGGCTTGCCGGGGTCATCTCTTTCCTGTCTACATGAGCCAACAAAACCAATTCCGACTGCTCCGCTCGCGCCGTTTCGCCCCGTTCTTCTGGACCCAGTTCCTCGGGGCCATGAACGACAACCTGTTCAAGGTTGCCTTTACCTCCCTCGTCACCTACCACACGGCCCTGTTCGAGGGCGTCGACGCCCGCAGCGCGGCGTTCCTGATCTCGGCCATCTTCATCGCGCCGTTCGTGCTGTTCTCGGCCACCAGCGGGCAGATCGCCGACAAGATCGAGAAGTCCCGGCTGATCCGCATGGTCAAGACGCTGGAGATCGGCATCATGCTGCTGGGCCTGGCCGGCTTCGCCCTGCACAGCGCGGCCTTGCTCTACCTCGGCACGTTCCTGATGGGCCTGCACTCGACGCTGTTCGGCCCGGTCAAGTTCGCCTACCTGCCGCAGCATCTCGATGAAACCGAGCTGGTCGGCGGCAACGGGCTGGTGGAGATGGGCACCTTCGTCGCCATCCTGCTCGGCACGCTGCTGGGCGGCGAGCTGGCCGGCATCGCGCACGGCGGGCGCATGACGGGGCCGCTCTACGTGGGCGCGGCCTGCGTGCTGCTGGCGCTGGCCGGGCGCGTGGTGTCGGCGCGCGTGCCGGACTCGCCGGCGCCGCAGCCGGACCTGCGCATCAACTGGAACCCGTTTACCGAGACCTGGCGCAACCTGGCGCTGGCGCGCACCAACCGTACGGTGTTCCTGAGCCTGCTCGGCATTTCCTGGCTGTGGTTCCTCGGCGCGACCTTCCTGACCTCGTTCTTCAGCTTCGCCAAGGACGTGCTCGGCGGCGACCAGAACGTGGTGACGCTGCTGCTGGCGGTGTTCTCGCTCGGCATCGGCACCGGCTCGCTGCTGTGCGAGCGGTTGTCGGGGCGGCACGTGGAGATCGGGCTGGTGCCGTTCGGCTCGATCGGCATGACGGTGTTCGCGCTCGACCTGTTCTTCGGCAGCCACGGCGAGCATCACGCCGAACTGTCGGGGCTGGCCGGCTTCCTCGCCGAGCCGCGCCACTGGCGCGTGCTGGCCGACCTGTTCCTGCTGGCCATGTTCGGCGGCTTCTACAGCGTGCCGCTGTACGCGCTGATCCAGAGCCGCTGCGCGCCCACGCACCGGGCCCGCATCATCGCCGCCAACAACATTCTCAACAGCTTTTTCATGATCGCTTCGTCGCTGATGGCGATGGTCATGACCCAGGCCGGCTTCACCATCCCCGAGCTGTTCCTGGCGGTGGGCGTGCTCAACGCGGTGGTGGCGATCTACATCTACAGCCTGGTGCCCGAATTCCTGCTGCGCTTCATCGCCTGGATCCTGGTGCACACCGTGTACCGGCTGCGGCGCGTGAACGCCGAGCGCATCCCGGCCGAGGGCCCGGCGGTGCTGGTCTGCAACCACGTCAGCTTCGCCGACGCGGTGGTGCTGATGGCGGGCAGCCCGCGTCCGGTGCGCTTCGTCATGGATCACCGCATCTTCAAGGTGCCGCTGCTGTCGTGGTTCTTCCGCCAGGCCAAGGCGATCCCGATCGCGCCCGCGCACGAAGACCCGCAGATGCTCGAGCGCGCCTATGACGAGGTGGCGCGCGCGCTTGCCGAGGGCGACCTGGTCTGCATCTTCCCCGAGGGCAAGATCACCGCCAACGGCGAGATCAATCCGTTCAAGCAGGGCGTGCAGCAGATCATCCGCCGCACGCCGGTGCCGGTGGTGCCGATGGCGCTGCGCGGGCTGTGGGGCAGCTTCTTCTCGCGCCAGGGCGGCGCGGCCATGTCGCGGCCGTTCCGGCGCGGCATCCTGAACCGGCTGGAGCTGGTGGTGGGCGACCCGATCGCGCCGGAGCTGGCCACGCCGGAGAGCCTGCAGCAGGTGGTGCAGGGCCTGCGCGGCGAGTGGCGCTGAGGCGTCCCCGCGGCCGGCATGCGGCGGTTTCGCCGCACGCCGGCGCGGGGCCGGGCGGGCGGCAAAAGCCTTACAATGTAGCCCGTTCCCCAATTTCCACGCGCTGTCGCGGTTCTCCATCATGTCCGGCAATACCCTCGGCCTGCTCTTCACAGTCACCACGTTCGGCGAATCGCACGGCCCGGCCATCGGCGCGGTGGTGGACGGCTGCCCGCCGGGCATGGCCCTGAGCGAGGCCGACATCCAGGGCGACCTGGACCGCCGCCGGCCCGGCACCTCGCGCCACGTCACCCAGCGTCAGGAGGCCGACCAGGTCGAGATCCTGTCCGGCGTGTTCGAAGGCAAGACCACCGGCACGCCGATCTGCCTGCTGATCCGCAACACCGACCAGCGCAGCAAGGACTACGGCAACATCGTCGAGACCTTCCGCCCGGGCCACGCCGACTACACCTACTGGCAGAAGTACGGCATCCGCGATTACCGCGGCGGCGGCCGCTCGTCGGCGCGCCTGACCGCGCCGGTGGTGGCGGCCGGCGCGGTGGCCAAGAAGTGGCTGCGCGAGCAGTACGGCACCGAGATCCGGGGCTACATGTCGCAGCTGGGCGAGATCCAGGTGCCGTTCATGGACTGGGCCGAGGTGCCGCAGAACCCGTTCTTCGCCGCCAACGCGGAGATCGTGCCGGAGCTGGAAACCTACATGGACGCGCTGCGCCGCGACGGCGACTCGGTCGGCGCGCGCATCGAGGTGGTGGCCAGCGGCGTGCCGGTGGGCCTGGGCGAGCCGCTGTTCGACCGGCTCGACGCCGACATCGCGCACGCCATGATGGGCATCAACGCGGTCAAGGGCGTGGAGATCGGCGCCGGCTTCGACAGCGTCGGCCAGCGCGGCAGCGTGCATGGCGACGAGCTGACGCCGGAGGGCTTTCGCACCAACAATGCGGGCGGCGTGCTGGGCGGCATCTCGACCGGCCAGGACGTGACCGTCTCGCTGGCGATCAAGCCCACTTCCAGCATCCGCACGCCGCGCGAATCGATCGACAAGACCGGCCAGACGGCCACCGTGGAGACCTTCGGCCGCCACGACCCGTGCGTGGGCATCCGCGCCACGCCGATCGCCGAGGCCATGCTGGCGCTGGTGCTGATCGACCACGCGCTGCGCCAGCGCGCCCAGTGCGGCGACGTCAAGGTCGACACGCCGCGCATCCCCGCGCGGGCGCCGCAGTCCGGCCAGCCGCGCTGAGTTGGCGCGGGTCCAGCCGCGGGCCGGCGAGACGGCCACGCAAGCGGCCGGCGCCGGGCCGGCCGGGCGCCTGTCCGAGACGCGCTTCGGCCTGTTCTATCTCGGCTACTACGGTTATGTCGGCGTCATCTCGCCCTATGTGAGCCTGTTCTTCGCCGGGCGCGGCTTCAACCCGGTGCAGATCGGCGTGCTGATGGCGTGCTTCCAGGTCAGCCGCATCGTCGGCCCGTATTTCTGGGGCTGGCTGTCGGACGTGATGCATACCCGGGTGCGCCTGCTGCGCCTGGCCGGCGTGAGCGCCTTGCTGGCCTTCCTGGCGGTGCCGGGCATCACCAGCTACGGCGGCATGATGGCGATGATGATCGGGCTGAACCTGATCACCAGCGCGATGTCGCCGCTGGGCGACGCGCTCACCATTTCCACGCTGCGCCGCTACGGCGCCTTCGATCACCGCTACGGGCGCATCCGCATGTTCGGCTCGGCCGGCTTCATCGCCGCCGTGCTGCTGGGCGGCGCGCTGTTCGGGCGGCTCGGCATGGAGGCTTTTCCGTGGCTGGCCAGCGCCATGCTGGCGCTGTTCCTGGTGGTGGTGTTCGGCCTGCGCGACGCGCCCGAGGAAGGCCCGCGCGTGAAACCGCCGCCGGCGCTGCCGCTGCTGCGGCGCGCCGACGTGCGCTGGTTCATGGCCTCGGCCTTCCTGATGATGTTCGCGCACGCCGCGCTGTACGTGTTCTATTCGCTCTACCTGGAGCAGCTCGGCTACAGCAAGTTCGCCATCGGCGTGATGTGGACCATCGGCGTGGTGGCGGAGATCGTGTTCTTCTTCTACCAGGGCCGGCTGTTCGACGCCGTGCCGCTGCGCGCCATCCTGGCCGGCACCTTCGTGCTGGCGGCGCTGCGCTTCGGCCTGACCGGCTACCTGGCGCAGCTGGCGTGGCTGATGGCGCTGGTGCAGGTGCTGCACGCGGCCACCTTCGGCGCGCACCACAGCGCCAGCCTCAAGCGGCTGCAGCGCTGGTTCGCCGGGCCGCTGCAAGGGCGCGGCCAGGCGCTCTACACCGGCATTTCCTACGGCCTGGGCGGCACGCTGGGCGGGCTGGCGATGGGCTGGACCTGGAAGGCGCTGGGGCCGGCCCATACCTTCGGGCTGGCCGCGCTGGCGGCGGCGGCCGGCGCCGCGTGCGCGCTGATGACGTTCCGCGCCGAAGCCGCGCAGGCTCGCGCCGACGGCTAGGCGCTCAGGCGCTCACACCAGGCTGGCCACGCGCTCGGCCAGCGCCAGCGAGGAGGTCAGCCCCGGCGACTCGATGCCGAACAGGTTGACCAGCCCCGGCACGCCGTGGGTGGCCGGGCCGTCGATGCGGAAGTCGGCGGCGGCCTCGCGCGGGCCGCTGATCTTGGGGCGGATGCCGGCGTAGCCGGGCTGCAGCGCGCCGTCGGCCAGCGCGGGCCAGTAGCGGCGCACCTCGTCGTAGAAGCTGTCGGCGTCGGACGGGTCGACGCCGTACTCGATCTCGTCGATCCAGCGCACATTGGGACCGAAGCGCGCCTGGCCGCCCAGGTCGATGGTCAGGTGCACGCCGAGGCCGGCCGCTTCGGGCACCGGGTAGATCAGCCGCGAGAACGGCGCGCGCCCGGCCAGCGTGAAATAGCAGCCCTTGGCGTAGAACTGCGGCGGAATGTGCGCGGCGGGCACGCCCTCGATGCGGCGCGCCAGCGCCGGCGCGGTGAGCCCGGCCGAGTTGATGACGGTGCGCGCCAGCAGCGTGGTGCCGTCCGCGCCGCCATCCGCGCCGCCGACGTCGAGGCGGATGCCGTCCGGCGTGACCGCACCGCCGGCCACCGGCGACTGCACCGCCAGCATGGCGCCGGCGTTTTCCGCGTCGCCCAGCAGCGCCAGCATCAGGCCGTGGCTGTCGACGATGCCGGTGGACGGCGAGAGCAGGGCGGCGAGGCACCGCAGGTTGGGCTCGAGCGCCTGCGCCTCGGCCTGGCCGATCAGCCGCAGGTCGTGCACGCCGTTGGCGGCGGCCTTGGCGCGGATGCCTTCCAGCGTGGCGACCTGGGCCGGCGAGGTGGCCACGATCAGCTTGCCGCAGCGCTGGTGGCTGACGTGATGGCTGGCGCAGTAGTCGTACAGCATGGCCCGGCCGCGCACGCACATCTCGGCCTTGAGCGAGCCGGCCGGGTAGTAGATGCCGGCGTGGATGACTTCGCTGTTGCGCGCGCTGGTGATGGTGCCGAAGGCGTTCTCGGCCTCCAGCACGATCACTTCGCGGCCCTGCAGGGCCAGCGCCCGCGCCACCGCCAGGCCCACCACGCCGGCGCCGATCACCACGCAATCCACTTTTTCCATCGTCTTCCTCGTTCCGTTTGTCCGTTTGTCCGTTCGTGACGTTCGTTCGTGAGCGGTGCCGCGCGGCGGCGGCATCTGCGCCGCTTCAGGGCAGCTTCAGTTCCAGCCCCATGCGCCTTGCCGCGGCCGCGAGGTGGCGGCGCGCGGCAAGGCGCGCCGCGCCGGCATTGCCGGCGGCGATGGCCTCGACCAGCGCTGCGTGCTCGCCGTCGGCGCCGCGCGAGCCGCCGCGAAAGCGCGCCGCGTTTTCCCACGCGGTCTGCCGCGCCGCCAGCAGGTGCTGGCCGACGAAATCGGTCAGGCCGGTGAAGCACGGGTTGTGCGCGGCCTGGGCGATGGCGTGGTGGAAGGCCACGTCAGCCGCGGCGGCGCCGGGAAAGTCCTGCGCGTGCTCGCGCATGGCGGCCAGCGCCGCGCGGATGGCCAGCAGGTCGTCCTCGCCGCGGCGCAGCGCGGCCATCTCGGCGCAGGCGCATTCCACCACCATGCGCAGCTCGAACAGTTGCGCCAGCGTCGGCCCGCCCTGCGGCACGCTCGGCATGCGCCATACCTGGCCGCCCGGCGTCTCCGAGACATAGGCGCCGGAGCCCTTGCGCGTCACCAGCACGCCGTCCGCCTTGAGCTGCGCGATGGCCTCGCGCACGATCGGCCGGCTCACGCCGAAGGTCTCGCCGAGCGCCGCTTCGGCCGGCAGGCGGGCGCCCGCGGCAAAGCGGCCGGCGGCGATGTCGGCGCGCAGGGCGTCGGCGATGCGGGTGGCGAGCGAGTCCGGGCGGCTGAGAATGGTCATCGTGATCTGTAAGTCTGTCAGACAGCTTTGCGGCATTTTCAGGGGAAAGGCGGGCGGCGTCAAGGCGTGGGAAGGCGTGCGATGGCCATCCCGCAACGCGGCGCTCAAGGTTTTTCGCGGGAGGCCGATAGCAAGTCTGATGAGACGCGCCATCCACCCGGGACCTCGTGGCCGGCGCGTCCGGCGGGTCCGGGCGGCGACATTGCGTGCCGGGTGCCCCGCCAGGTGGCGGCCCGCGGACCTGCATCAGGTCCGGCCGCCGTTCGATCCACCATGCCCGCCGTCGGGCATCCACCGCTGCTTCCCATGATTGCACTTACTCCTGACGATCTCCCGGTTGGCCAGCCCTTGCCCTGGTCCTTGCTGGACGAAAGCGGAAACCTCGTGCTCGGCAGCGGCAGCGTGATCCCCGAGGACCGCGACGTCGCGCTGGTGTTCCGCCACGGCGTCGTGTGCCGCCCCGACAGCGAGCCGGGCGACGCCGCCGAGAACGAGCGCCAGGCCAGCCCCGGGCCGTTCGGCCTGCAGGTCGGCACGCTGCTGCAGATCAAGAACCAGGGCCACGTCGGGCGCGCGGCGGCCAGCCGGCTGATCGGCTTCGTCGACCAGGGCATGTTCGTGACCTGGCCCCAGCTCGGCGGCAAGGAACTCCAGTTGCAGGCGGGCGAGACCGTGCTGCTGCGCGGCTTTTCCGGCCACGCCATCCTCAGCTTCGAATGCACCGTGACCGCGGTGTGCCGCAGCCCGTTCCGCTACCTGGTGCTGTCCGCGCCGGCGCAGATGCAGCAGTTGCCGGTGCGCAAGGCGACCCGGGTGCCGACCCGGCTGGCCGCGTACCTGGTGGACCCGGCCGGCGCGGGCGAGGGGGCTGCCGCCCACGCCGCCGGCGGCGAGGCTGGCGAGGGCGCCCAGCCGCCGCGCGGGCGCCAGCCGTCGCGCCTGGTGATGCTGACGGACCTGAGCACCGGCGGCGCGCAGATCGAGACCGCGGACGCGGTGCCCGCGCCGGGCACGCCGGTGCGGCTGTGCTTTCACCTGCGCACCGCGGCGCTGGACAGCGAGATCATGGTCGACGGCGTGGCGCGCAGCGCGACGCCGATTTCCGCCGCCTCCGGCTTTCCGGTGTTCGGCGTGGCGTTCGACCTGCTGGGCGAGCGCGAGCTGACGCTGTTGCAGTGCTATATCTACGAGCAGCTGCTGACCAGCGCCAGCATGCCGGTGCCGGGCTGACGCGGCGCCTCGCGCCGCCCCGTTTGGAGGAATCCTGCTAGCGCGCCGGCTTGCCTGGGCCGGGCCGCCGTCTTTACTCTCCTACCCGACAAGAACAAAGAAGGGGAAAAACAAGGGAACAACCCTGTCGTCGAGGAGACAAGATGGATCAAGGCAAGCGCTGCGGCGCAACAGAGACTGCCATGCCGGCCGCGCCGGCGTGGACGCGGGCAAGGATGCGCGCCGCGTGCAGGGCCGGCGTGCTGCTGGCCGCCGTGGCGGCGGCGTGGCCCGGAACGGCGGCGGCCGACGCCAACGCCAATTACGCCCGGACCCGCTACCCCATCGTGCTGGTCCACGGCCTGACCGGCGCGGCCCGCATGGGCGGCGTGCTGGACTACTGGTACGGCATTCCCCAGCTTCTGCGGGCCAACGGCGCGCGGGTGTACGTGGCCACCGTGCCGGCCTTCAACAGCGACGAGGAGCGCGCGCTGGCGCTGCAGGCCTACGTGCGCGGCGTCAAGCTCGACAGCGGCGCGGACAAGGTCAACCTGATCGGGCACAGCCAGGGCGGGCCGACCTCGCGCATGCTGGCCGCGATGTCGCCGCAGGACGTGGCTTCGGTGACCACCATCGGCAGCCCGCACCGCGGCAGCGAGCTGGCGGACCTGGTGCTCGACGTCGTCAACGGTATCAACCGCATCCCGCTGGCCGGCCCGCTGCTGGTCGGCGTGATCCAGGGCGTGGCCGACGCGATCGGCTGGTTCCAGGGCGTGAGCAATGGCGTGAAGCTGGACCAGAACGCGCTGGCCGCGCTCAAAAACCTGACCACCGCCGGGGTGGCCGCGCAGAACGCGCGCCTGAATGCCACGCTCAAGCCGGGCACGCCCTCGGCGCTGGGCCCGGACTGCGCCACGCCCGGCGTGCCGGTCGAGATGCGCCAGGCGCGCGATGCCGCCGGCAACCTTGTCAGCCACGCGCAGGCCGCGTATTCGTGGACCGGGCGCGGCGGCCCGGTCAGCCTGCTGCGCTCCAACCTGCTCGACCCCACCACGGCGCTGATGGCCGGCGCCGCCGGCCTGATGAGTCTGAAGGGCGCCGGCCCCAACGACGGCATGGTGTCGGTCTGCAGCAGCAAGTGGGGCCAGGTGCTGGCGACCGGCTACTACTGGAATCACCTGGACGAGGTGAACCAGCTTGCCGGCCTCTACCAGGACGCCGACCCGCGCGTGGTCATCCTCAACCACGCCAACCGCCTGCGCAATGCGCGCCTTTGAGCGGCGCTGGCCGGGCTGGTGGTGGATGGCGCTGCCCGGCTGCGCGCTGGGCGGCGCCATCTACTGGATGACGATGCCGCCGGCGCCAGTGCCGGCCGCCGCGCCGGTGGCCGCCGGCGTAGCGCCGGGCGGGCCGCCCGATGCCATGTCCGCATCCGGCGCGGCGGCCGGCGTGCCGGCGCTGCTGCCGTCGCTGGCTGGCGTGGACGTGCCCGCGGGCCTGGCGGCGGACGCGCGCGGCAACCTGCACGCAAGCCGCGCCCTGCGCGGCTATTTCGACTACTTCCTGTCCGCCGCCCACGATGCCGGCGACGCCGGCGCGCTCGATGCGCTCGTGCGCGCCGACATCCGCGCACGCGTGCCCGAGCCGGCCGCGACGCAGGCATGGCAGCTGTGGCAGCGCTATCGCGGTTATCTCGCCGAGGTCCATGCCGGCGCGGCGGACGCGGGCCAGGGACAGCCGGGCGACGATGCCGACGCGCTGTCGGCGGTCCAGGTGGCCCGGTTGCGCCGGCTGTGGGACGCGCGCCGCGCCGCGCGCCAGCGTCATCTGCCCGACGTGGCGGCAATCTGGTTCGACGCGGAGGAGGCCTACGACGCGGCCATGCTCGAGCGGCTGGAGGTGGCCGCGCAGCCCGGCCTCGACGCGGCGCAGCGCCGGCAGCGGCTGGCCGCGCTCGACAGCCGGCTGCCCGATGACGCCCGCGCGGTGCGCGCCGACAGCGCCCGCCCGCAGCAGATCGGCGAGACCATCGGCAGGCTGCAGGCCGAGGGGCGCAGCGCGCAGGACATCGCCGCGGCGCTGGCGCAGTCCCACGGCGCAGAGGTCGCGCAGCGCTACCAGCAGCAGGCGCAGGCCGACCAGTCGTGGCAGGAGCGCTACCGCGACTATGCCCGCCAGCGCGCGCAGGTCGAGCAGTTCCCCGGCCTCGCGGACGCCGACCGGCAGCAGCAGCTGGAACGGCTGCGGGCGCAGTCGTTCGCCGATCCCGGCGAGGCCCTGCGCGCCTACGTGCACGACACGGTATCCGGCAAGGTGTACGACCGCGCGGGCCAGGACCAGCCGGCCGCGCCGTGACGCGGCGGCGGCAACGCGCCGCCGCGCATGCGCGCGCCGTCCCGCGTCAGTATTCCAGCAGGGCCTTGCCGATCGTGTTGCGCAGGATCTCCGACGCGCCGCCGGCGATCTCGTACGCCTTGGCGTCGCGCAGGTAGCGGCCGTAGGGCGAGTTTTCCATCACGCCGTAGGCGCCGCAGATCTGGATCGCGGTGCCGGCCACCTCGGTGGCCAGCGCGGCGGCCATCAGCTTGGCCTCGCTCGACAGGCGCGGCACGTCCGCGCCGGTGTCGAGCGCCTGCGCGGCGCGGTAGGTCAGCAGCCGCGCCGCGTCGATGCGGGTGAGCATGTCGGCGAAATACCACTGGATGCCCTGCTTGTCGAACACGGTGCTGTCGAACACCTTGCGCTGGCGCGCGTGCGCGAGCGATTTGTCGAACGCGGCGCGGGCGATGCCGAGGCTGATGCCGGCGGCCATCGTGCGCGAATAGTTGAGCGTGGTCACGGCCGCACGCACGCCCTTGCCTTCGGTGCCGATGAGATGGTCGAGCGGCAGGCGGCAGCCGTCGAGCACGAGGTTGACGTGCGGGCCGTTGCGCAGGCCGAAGGTGGCCGAATTCGCGCCGACGTAGGTGGACAGCCCGCGGGTGTCGCCCGGCAGCGCGAACGCCGACACGCCGGTCTCGGTCTGCGCCAGGATGATGAAGAACTCGGCGGCGGACCCCGAGGTGATGAACGATTTCTCGCCGGTGAGCAGCCATTCGTCGCCGACGCGGCGCGCCTTGGTGTCGAGCGAGCGGATGTCGCTGCCGTGGTTGGCCTCCGTCAGCGCGTAGGCCGAGATCAGCCCCTCGGCGAAGCGCGGCAGGTAGCGCCGGCGGAGCGCTTCGTTGCCGAACAGGTGCAGGATGGTCTGCGCCTGCAGGATCGTGATCAGGCTGATGCCGACCGCCGCGCTGGCGTAGGACACCTCTTCGAACACCGCCAGCGCGTGCCGGTAGCTGCCGCGCCCGCCGAACTCGGCCGGCAGGCAGATGCTGTTGTAGCCCGCGCGCGCCAGCGCGCGGATCTCCGCCACGGGGTAGACGTCCTGCGCGTCGATGGCGGCGGCATTCGGTTCGACATGCGCCGCGACCAGCGCGCGCAGCGCGTCGACGAAGGCCGGCTCGACCATGTCCTGCCACAGCTTGTTGCGGTTTTCCTGCATCGTTGCCTCCTGTACTTTTTCTCTGTGTATTCAGTATATTGAAACTATATTCGTCTGGTTGACATTATACAGGCCGGTCGTAGAATTGGCGCAAGCGCCCGGCGTGGCACCGCGCGCAATCCAGAAGACAGAAGAATTCACAAGAAAGACCGGAGACAACGATGAAGTGGTACCGAGAACTCGGCAAGGACGAACGGCGCACCTTTGTGGCGGCGTTCGGCGGATGGGCGCTGGACGGCGTGGATTTCATGATGTTTACGTTCGTGCTCGGCACGTTCATGTCGCTCTGGCACATCGACCGCACCCAGGCCGGCATGCTGGGCACCGTCACGCTGCTGGTGTCGGCGCTGGGCGGCTGGGTCGCCGGCATCCTGGCGGACCGCTACGGCCGCGTGCGCGTGATGCAGTGGACGATCCTGTGGTTTTCCGTGTGCACCTTGCTGCTCGGCTTCGCGCAGAACTTCGAGCAGGCGTTCGTGCTGCGCGCGCTGCAGGGCCTGGGCTTCGGCGGCGAGTGGGCGGTGGGCTCGGTGCTGATGGGCGAGATCGTGCGCGGCGAGCACCGCGGCAAGGCGGTGGGCACGGTGCAGAGCGCGTGGGCGGTGGGCTGGGGCATCTCGGCCATCGCCTATACGGTGGTCTACTCGCTGGTGCCGGAGGCGCTGGCGTGGCGCATCCTGTTCTGGATCGGCATCCTGCCGGCGCTGCTGGTGTTCTACATCCGCAAGCACGTGCCGGAGCCGCGCGTATCGGCCAACGCGCGCGCGCTGGCCGCGGCGCGCGGGGAGTCGGTGCCGTTCCACCGCATCTTCTCGCCGGCGCTGCTGCGCACCACGCTGCTGACCTCGCTGCTGTGCACCGGCGTGCAGGGCGGCTACTACGCGATCACGATCTGGCTGCCGACGTTCCTGCGGACCAAGTACCACCTGTCCGTGCTCGACACGGGCGGCTACCTGATGGTGGTGATCGTGGGCTCGTTCGCCGGCTACATCGTCGGCGCCTACCTGACCGACTGGTGGGGCCGGCGCGCCAACCTCTACGTGTTCACGGTGCTGTCCGGGCTGTCGATCTGGTTCTACAGCCAGTACGACATCACCAACGGCCAGATGCTGGTGCTGGGCTTTCCGCTGGGGTTTGCCGCGTCGGGCATCTACAGCGGGCTCGGCTCGTTCCTGACCGAGCTGTTCCCGGCCTCGGTGCGGGCCAGCGGGCAGGGCTTCGCCTACAGCTTCGGCCGTGCCGTGGGCGCGCTGTTCCCGACGCTGGTGGGGCATCTGAGCGAGCGCATCGGCCTGGCGGCGGCGATCGGCGCGTTCGCGGGCGGGGCCTACGTGCTGGTGCTGATCGCGGCGACGCTGCTGCCCGAGACGCGGGGGACGGATCTGGGCGGCAGCCGCGAGGCGGCGCCGGCGTCCGCCGAGTGATGATCAGATAAGGTTCGGGCAATGGCGGCGCGATGCCGCCAGCCTGCTTCTCCCTCGGAGGCAGGCGCGGGGGCGCCTCAGCCGCCCCGGGTATCGAACGACGCGCGCCAGTTCCGGGTGAATGCCGTGATCAGCTTGACGTGCTTGTCCAGCGCCGCCTCGATGCGCGCCGACGGGCCGGCGATGGCCACCGCGTAGTATTCCTTGCCGATGCGCATGGCGTCGGCGACGGCGCTCACGTCGTCGAAGTATTCGCCGGCGGTCATGTACCAGCCGCGCGCGCGGCTGGTTTCGAGATCCTTGAGCAGCGCCGCGCGCGAGGTGATCGATTTCTTGCCGCGCCGGGTGAAGGCGATGCCGTCGATCATCGCGTCGCGCTCGTCGTCGGGCATGGCGCCGAGCAGCGCCTTGCCGACCGCGCTGGCATAGAGCGGGCGCGTGTCGCCCACGCGCACGATGAAGCGGATGCTCTGCTCGCTCTCCAGCACTTCGACGTAGGAGGCGTTGTCGCCGGTCAGCTTGGCCAGCACCACCGTCTCCAGGCACTGGTCGCGCATCTCCGCCAGGCCCGGCACGATCCAGCCCGGCAGCGGGTCGAATTCCTCGATCGCGCGCACCAGGTGGCCGAGCAGGCGGGTCATGTAGTACCCGCCCTGGGTCTTGCTCTCCATCAGGTAGCCGCGCGACTCGAGCGTCTTGACCAGGCCGTGGCAGCTCGAAAGCGGCATGTCGGTAGCCTTGGCGATCGTCGACACCGACATCGGGCGGCGCTCGCGCGCGAAGATTTCGATGATGTCGAGGGTGCGGCCGGCTGCGGGTACGGTCATGGGCGTATATGGCGGAAATGGGATGGCGGAATGATAGCGCTTGTTAGCCCGTTGCCGGCCCGTTGCCGGCCCGCTGCCTTGACCTCAACCCGCGGCCTTGAGGTCGATGGTCGCCGCGGAGTTCTTCGGCAGGCGGAAGCGCTGCACCTTCTGCGTCGGCGTCTTGGGGATCTCGGCGACGAAGTCGAGATAGCGCGGCACCATGTGGCGCGGCAGCGCGCCGCGCAGGTGCGACAGCAGCTCGGCGGCATCGAAGCCGTCGCGGCGCACCACCACGAGCTTGACCTCTTCCTCGAGGATCTCGTCGGCCACGCCCACCGCCGCGCAGTCGGCGACGTGGGCGAACCTGAGCGCGGCGAGCTCGATCTCCACCGGCGAGATCATCTCGCCGCCGCGGCGGATCAGCTCCTTCTTGCGGCCTTCGAAATAGAGGAAGCCGTCGTCGTCGAAGCGGCCGAGGTCGCCGGTGTGGAACCACAGGTTGCCGAGCGCGGCGAGCGTTTCCTCGGGCTTGCGGAAATAGCCGGTGGTCATCACGAACGGCTCGCGCGGGCGTACCGCGATCTCGCCGGTGCGCCCCGGCGGCAGCACGCGGTCGTCGTCGCCGAGCACCGCCACGTCGAAGTCGTCGCGGGCGGCGCCCACGGAGCCGAAGCGATAGCGCCCGCCCGCGTTGATGGTGACGAGCCCGCCGGTCTCGGTCATGCCGTACAGCTCGTGCACCGTCACCGGTAGCAGGCCGTCGAGGCGTTCCCACACCGCGCGCGGCGCGCCGCCGCCCACGCACCAGCGCAGGCTGCTGCGCACCGGCTCGCTCCACTCCTTGGCCAGGATGCTGAGCACGGTGCCGACGTAGGTGAAGCCGGTGGCCTGGTACCGCGCGGCCTGCTGCAGAAACCGCGATGCCGAGAATTTCGCCACGATGGCGATGCTGCAGCCCACCGTCAGCGCGGACATGACCGAGTACATCTGCGGGTTGGCGTGGTGCAGCGGCAGGAAGGTGAGGATGCGGTCGTCCTGCGTGATGCCGATCGCCTGCGTGACCTTTTCGCCGGCGGCGAGGTACGAGCGGTTCGGGATCACCACGCCCTTGGGCTGGCCGGTGGTGCCGGAGGTATAGAGGATGGCGGCGGGCGCGGCGGCCGCCATGCCGGCGACGGGCGCCGGCGCGCAGGCATCGGTGGCGGCGAGGAACGCGGCCTCGTCGGCGAAGGCGAGCACGCCGACGGCGCAGTCGCGGGTGTCTTCCTCGAAGCGCGCGCGCTCGCCGGCCTCGCACAGCAGGAAGCGGGATTCGCTCTGCCGCACCACGTAGCGCAGCGGCTCGCCGAACATGTCGTGGCTGACCGGCACCGCCACGGCGCCGCGCGCGAGCAGCGCGAACCACGCGAACAGGAACAGCGGCCGGTTGCCGATCGCCAGCACCACGCGGTCGCCCGGCTGCACGCCGAGCTGGTCGAGCCAGGTGGCGCCGCGCCGCGCGACGCCGGCCACGGCGCCAAAGCTCCACTGCTGGTCTTCGAACAGCAGGAACGGGGTGTCGGGCCGCTCGTCGGCGAGGCGCATCAGGCGTGAAATCACATTCGTCTCCATGTCTTTATAAATTCAACAGGTTGAATAATTAATCAGCAGGTTGACATTGTAAGGTGTGGGATTAGAATTCGGAAGCGGTTTTGGCACGGGCGGCATGTCGCCGCCCGCACGCCGGCCACACGAAAACGACATAGGGGACAGTGGAATGGCAACGCGATGGAAACGTCGGCCCGAGGGCTCGACATGGGGGGATTTCGGCGAGGACGACCAACTGGGGCGGCTGAACCTGCTGACGCCGGCAAAGCTCAAGGCCGGCATCGGCGAGGTCACGGAGGGGCTGTCGTTCTGCCTGAGCCTGCCGCTCGATTTTCCCGGCGGCGCGGTGCTGAACCCGCGCCGCCATCCGCCGCGGCTGTCGCCGACGCTGCAGGACGGCTGCCCGTGCCTGAACTTTCCGCTGGCGCGCCTCGACGGGCGCAACACCGACGTGCTCAGCGACGACCAGGTCACGCTCGCGCTGCAGTACTCCACGCAGTGGGACTCGTTCGCCCACGTCGGCGCGTTCTTCGACGCGATGGGCAACGGCGTGAAGGAGAAGGTCTACTACAACGGCTATCGCGCCAACGAGCACGTGGTGGGCCCGCGCGACTACCGTCCCGACGGCGACGTGGACGTCGACGGCCCGTACGGCGCGCACGCGCTCGGCGTGGCCAACATGGCGCGCAAGGCGATCCAGGGCAGGGCGGTGCTGGTCGATCTCAAGAAGCACTTCGGCCTGGAGCGCCGCTACGTGGGCTACCAGGACCTGATGCGCGTGCTGGACGCCGACCGCATCACGGTCACGCCCGGCGACATGCTGGTGCTGCGCACCGGCTTCACCGAGGTGCTGGTCGGCATGAACCGCGAGCCGGACATCGAGGTGCTCGACCGCACCGCGAGCGTGCTCGACGGGCGCGACGACGCGCTGCTGCAATGGATCACGGACAGCGGCGTGGCCGCGATCTGCGCGGACAACTACGCGGTGGAGGGACTGCCCGCGCAGGAGAGCACGCTCGGGCAGCGGCCCGCGCTGCCGCTGCACCAGCATTGCCTGTTCAAGCTGGGCGTGCCGCTGGCCGAGCTGTGGTGGCTGGCCGATCTGGCGGACTGGCTGCAGGCGCGCGGGCGCTCGGCGTTCCTGCTGACCGCGCCGCCGCTGTACCTGCCGGGCGCGGTGGGCTCGCCGGTGACGCCGGTGGCGACCGTGTAGCGCGGCGCGCATCCCGCGCATCCCGCAGACACGCATTCCCATAACAACGACGGAGACAACAATGAACCAGCAAGCCTTGCGCGCGGGGCTGGCGGCGCTCGCCTGCGCGGCGGCGTCGCTATGGCCCGGCCTCGCGGGCGCCCAGCCGGGCGACTATCCCAACAAGCCGATCCGCATGATCGTGGGCTTCGCGCCCGGCGGCCCGACCGACATCGTCGCGCGCGTCATCGGGCAGGCGCTCGGCGACAAGCTCGGCCAGGCGATCGTGGTGGAGAACCGGCCCGGCGCCGGCGCCAACATTGCCGCCGAAACGGTCGCCAAGGCCGTGCCGGACGGCTACACGGTGCTCTACAACACCTCGTCGATCACCATTGCGCCGTGGGTCTACGCGCGCGTGGGGTACGACCCGGTGCGCGACCTCGCGCCGGTGGCGCTGACCGCCGAGATGCCGCTGGTGCTGATGGTGAATCCCAAGGTGCGGGTGAATTCGCTCAAGGAGCTGATGCAGCTGATCAAGAGCCAGCCGGACCATTTCAACTACGGCTCGTCGGGCACGGGCGCCATCGAGCACCTGTCGTCGGCGCAGCTCACGTCGATGTGGCAGCTGAAGGCCATCCACGTGCCCTACAAGGGCACGGCGCCGGCGCTGGTCGACCTGCTCGCGGGGCAGACGCAGTTCATGACGACCACGCTGAACACCGCCTTGCCCTACATCCGCGACGGCCGGCTCAAGGCGCTGGCGGTGACTTCGCGCGCCCGCGCGGCCACGCTGCCGGACGTGCCCACGGTGGCCGAGGCGCTGTCCACCGATTTTTCCTCGACCGCGTGGCAGGGCATCGTCGCCCCGGCCGGGACGCCCGCGCCGGTGATCGCCAGGCTCAACCAGGCGATCAACGCGGTGCTGGCCAGCGCGCCGGTGCGCAAGGTGCTGGCGGAGCAGGGCGTCGACGTGCTCGGCGGCACGGCGCAAGCCTATGGCGCGTTCATCCGCTCCGAGTACGCGCGCTGGCAGGGCGTGGTGAAGGCGTCGGGCGCGAAGATCGAGTAGCGCAAAAACAAAGCGGGCATCCGGGAGCGACCCGGATGCCCGCTGCGCGCATCGCGCCGGACGCTTACATGCCCACGTAGTTGGGGCCGCCGCCGCCTTCCGGCGTCACCCACACGATGTTCTGCGTGGGGTCCTTGATGTCGCAGGTCTTGCAGTGCACGCAGTTCTGCGCGTTGATCTGCAGGCGTTCCTTGCCGTCGTCGTTCTTGACGAACTCGTACACGCCGGCCGGGCAGTAGCGGCTTTCGGGGCCGGCGTACTTGTCCCAGTTGACGCTGACCGGCACGCTGGCGTCCTTGAGCGTCAGGTGGGCCGGCTGATTTTCCTCGTGGTTGGTGTTGCTGATGAACACCGAGGACAGGCGGTCGAAGGTCAGCTTGCCGTCCGGCTTGGGATAGGCGATCTGCTGGCACTCGGCGGCCGGCTTGAGGTAGACGTGGTCCGGCTTGGTGCGGTGGATGGTCCACGGCGGGTTGCGGATGCCAAGCTTGGGCAGCAGCCATTGCTCGATGCCGGTCATCAGTGTGGCAACGGTACGGCCTTTCTTGAACCACTGCTTGAAGTTCTTCGATTGCAGCAGTTCCTTGTGCAGCCAGCTGTTTTCGAATGCGACCGGGTAAGCGGTCAGTTCATCGCCTTGGCGTCCCGCTTGCAGCGCGTCGTAGGCCGCTTCGGCGGCCAGCATGCCGGTCTTGATGGCGGCGTGGCTGCCCTTGATGCGCGAGCAATTCAGATAGCCGGCGTCGCAGCCGACCAGCGCGCCGCCCGGGAACACGGTCTTGGGCAGCGACAGCAGGCCGCCGGCGGTGATCGCGCGCGCGCCGTAGCCGATGCGCTTGCCGCCTTCGAAATACTTGCGGATTTCCGGATGCGTCTTGAAGCGCTGGAACTCCTCGAACGGCGACAGCCAAGGGTTGGCGTAATCCAGGCCCACTACGTAGCCGATGGCTACTTTGTTGTCTTCCATGTGGTAAAGGAAGGCGCCACCGTAGGTATCGGGGTCCAGCGGCCAGCCGGCCGCATGGACGACCAGGCCGGGCTGATGCTTGGCCGGGTCGATTTCCCACAGTTCCTTGAGGCCGATACCGTAGCTTTGCGGATCCTTGCCGTCGTCGAGCTTGTACCTGGCGATCAACTGCTTGCCCAGGTGCCCGCGCGATCCCTCTGCGAAGATGGTGTACTTGGCGTGCAGCTCCATGCCGAGCTGGAAGTTGTCGGTGGGCTCGCCTTCCTTGTCGATGCCCATGTTGCCGGTGGCCACGCCCTTGACCGAGCCGTCCTCGTTATAGAGCACCTCGGCGGCCGGGAAGCCGGGGAAGATCTCGACGCCGAGCGCCTCGGCCTGCTGGCCGAGCCAGCGCACGAAGTTCGACAGGCTGAGAATGTAGCAGCCGTGGTTGAGGAAGCATTCCGGCAACAGCGGGGCGCCCTTGGCGCCGGTTTCGTCGAGGAACAGGAACTTGTCCTCGGTCACGGGCTGGTTCAGCGGCGCGCCCAGCGCCTTCCAGTCGGGGAACAGTTCGTCGAGCGCGCGCGGGTCCATGATGGCGCCGGACAGGATATGCGCGCCGGGCTCGGAGCCTTTTTCCAGCACGCAGACGTTGACGTCGTTGCCTTTCTCCTGGGCGAGCTGCTTCAGGCGGATGGCGGTTGCCAGGCCGGCGGGGCCGCCGCCGACGATGACAACGTCGTATTCCATGGCCTCGCGGGGACCGAACTGCTCCAGGAGCTGCTGCTGATTCATTGTCTCTAACCCTCTATTCTTGGCAACTTGCGCGCAATTGTGGGAAATGCGTGGTTCTGTGATTCGGGGAATGCCTCGGGTCGGGCCGGGCAAGCCGCGCACGAAGCGGCGGCAAAGCGGCAGGAAGGCGACAGGGAAAGCGGACGGACGCGGCGGCGCGCGCACGAGATGGCGGCGGCCTGCGTGTTTTTCCTCTTTCCCTTTGTGGCCCGAGTTCTTAGAATCTCCGGCATTGTCCGGGACTCGCCATGGTCAGGCAAGACATTTTTTGGAACGACCGTTCTTTTTTTTGATATGCTGCCTTCCGTTTTGGCCGGGCAGTTTTCGCTAGGAGCGCCCGCCGGCGCGGACCATGGCAGACGGCGGACGGGGCTCCGAATACAGAGGGCATTATGGGTTTGTCGATCAATCTGGAAGGCAAGGTCGCGCTGGTGACGGGCGCGTCGAGCGGCCTGGGCACGCGCTTTGCCCACGTCCTGGCGGCCGCTGGCGCCAAGGTGATACTGGCGTCGCGGCGCACCGAGCGGCTCAAGGAGCTGCGCGCCGCGATCGAGGCCGACGGCGGCAGCGCCCACGTGGTGCGGCTCGACGTGACCGATCCCGCCAGCATCCGCGCCGCGGTGGCGCATGCCGAGACCGAGGCCGGCGCGATCGATATCCTGGTCAACAACTCGGGCGTGTCCACCACGCAGAAGCTGACCGAGGTGGCGCCCGAGGATTTCGATTTCGTCTTCGACACCAACACGCGCGGCGCGTTTTTCGTGGCGCAGGAAGTGGCCAAGCGCATGATCGCGCGCGCCAAGGGCTCGGAGAAGAACGGCAATCCGCTGCCGCAGTCGCGCATCGTCAACATCGCCTCGGTGGCGGGGCTCAAGGTGCTGTCGCAGATCGGCGTGTACTGCATGAGCAAGGCCGCGGTGGTGCACATGACCAAGGCGATGGCGCTCGAATGGGCGCGCCACGGCATCAACGTCAACGCGATCTGCCCGGGCTACATCGACACCGACATCAACCACCATCACTGGGATACCGATGCCGGCCAGAAGCTGATCCAGATGCTGCCGCGCAAGCGCGTGGGCAAGCCCGAGGATCTCGACGGCCTGCTGCTGCTGCTGGCGTCCGACCAGTCGCAGTTCATCAACGGCGCGGTGATCACCGCCGACGACGGCATGGTGTGAGCGGGCGCGGGCGGCATCGGTCCGCCCGCAACCGGCGATGCCGGCCCCGCGCCGCGCCACAAGCGCGGGCGGGGCGCGCGTTTCCTCCGGCCCAGGGCTGATCCGGTCCCCTTGGGCGTGAAGCGCGCGGGGTCTGGCTGCCCGCCCGGCACCGCAGGCAGGCGTAGGGCAGGCGTAAAAATTTCCCCGCCGTGCGCAGACTTGGCATAATCCGCCATGTCTTGAGATTAAGTCTTTACATAATTCAAAGAAAATCCGCGAGCGGCCGGCGTGCCGGGCGGACCGGACCGGAGGCCGGGGAGATGCAAGCAGACCAGGAGGGGCGGCGCGATGCCGGCCCGCAACACGCCGCGGCCGTGCCCGGCGAGGCTGGCGCCAGCCAGCTTGTGGAGAACGTGGACAGCGCGGACGGCGGTTTCAGGGTGTCGCCGCGCATCGAGGACTGGGTTGGCGTGATCGTGATGGTGCTGCTGGTGTGCATCACCTTCGCCAACGTCGTGGTCCGTTATTTCACCGACGAATCGTTCGCCTGGACCGAGGAATTCTCGGTCTTCCTGATGATCGTGCTGGCGCTGGTGGCCGGCAGCGCGGCGGTGGCGCGCGACCGCAACATCCGCATCGAGTTCTTCTTCGAGCGCGGCAGCGAGGCCCGGCAGCGGCGCCTGGCGGTGTTCTCGGCGCTGATGGTGGCGGCGATGTTCATCGCGCTGGCGGTGCTGGGCGCGCGCGTGGCGTGGGACGAATACACGTTCGGCGAGACCTCGCCCGGCATCGGCATCCCGAGCTGGTGGTATTCGGTGTGGCTGCCGGTGCTGTCGGCGGGCATCGCGCTGCGCGCCTTCGGGCTGGTGGCGCGCAACCTGCGCGCGCTCAAGGCGCTGCATGCCGGGCGCACGGGCGCGGCGAAGACGGAGGCCGCGCCATGACGCTGGTCGCCATTACCCTGTTCGTGGTGTTCCTCGGGCTGATGATGCTCGGCGTGCCGATCGGCGTGTCGCTGGGCCTGGGCGGCCTGGTGGCGATCGGCCTGTCCAACCTCGACACGCAGATGTTCGGCCTGCTGGCCGTGCCGCAGAACTTCTACGCCGGCCTGGCCAAGTACCCGCTGCTGGCGATCCCGATGTTCGTGCTGGTCGGCTCGATCTTCGACCGCTCCGGCGTGGCGCAGCGGCTGGTCACGTTCGCCATCGCCATCGTCGGGCGCGGGCCCGGCATGCTGCCGCTGGTGGCCATCCTGGTGGCGATGTTCCTGGGCGGCATCTCCGGCTCCGGCCCGGCCAACGCGGCCGCGGTGGGCGGCGTGATGATCGCGGCGATGTCGCGCGCGGGCTATCCGGGCGCGTACAGCGCCGCGGTGGTCGGCGCGGCGGCGGCCACGGACATCCTGATCCCGCCTTCGGTGGCGTTCATCATCTACAGCGTGCTGGTGCCCGGCGCGTCGGTGCCGGCGCTGTTCGCCGCCGGCATGATTCCCGGCATCCTGGCCGGCGTGGCGCTGATCGTGCCGGCGGTGTGGCTGGCGCGCAAGCACAACATGGGCGCCATCGAGGCCGCGCTGCCGCGCCCGCCGTTCTGGAAGAGCCTGCGCGAGGCGGCCTGGGGGCTGGTGGCGCCGTTCCTGATCCTGGGCGGCATGCGCGCGGGCTGGTTCACGCCGACCGAGGCCGCCGTGGTGGCGGTGGTGTACGGCCTGTTCGTCGGCATGGTGATCTACCGCAGCATCGGCATGCGCGACCTGTTCGTGATCTTCCAGGAAGCGGCGGAGACTTCCGCGGTGATCCTGCTGGTGGTGGCGCTGGCCGGCATCTTCGCCTACGCGCTGTCCACGCTCGGCGTGATCGACCCGCTGGCCAACGCGATCGCGCATTCGGGCCTGGGCGAGTACGGCGTGCTGGCGTTGATCGTGGCGCTGCTGATGACGGTGGGCATGTTCCTCGACGGCATCTCGATCTTCCTGATCTTCGTGCCGCTGCTGCTGCCGATCGCCAACGCGTTCCACTGGAACCCGGTGTGGTTCGGCGTGGTGCTCACGCTCAAGGTGGCGCTGGGGCAGTTCACGCCGCCGCTGGCGGTGAACCTGATGGTGTCGTGCCGGATCGCGCGCGTGCGCATGGAAGAGACCGTGCCGTGGGTGGTCTGGATGCTGCTGGCGATGTTCGTCGCCATGCTGATGGTGCTGGCCTACCCGCCGCTGGCGACGTGGCTGCCGGACCGGCTCGGCTACTGATCCGAACCAGGCTGAACCGGGCTGGACCGGCCCGGGCAGGAAGCCGGCGGGAGAGGGCGATGCTGTCCCTGTGCCGCCGGCAACAGAACAACACACAACACATCCCGAGAGGAGAGAACCGATGAAACGTCGTGCCCTGATGCTGTCGCTGGCTGCCACCATCGCCGCCGCCGCCCTCGCGCCGGCCGGCGCCCAGGCGCAGAGCTACAAGTCCGAATACAAGATGTCGCTGGTGCTCGGCCCCGCGTTCCCGTGGGGCAAGGGCGGCGAGATCTGGGCCGACCTGGTGAAGCAGCGCACCAGTGGCCGCATCAACATCAAGCTGTATCCGGGCACCTCGCTGGTGGCCGGCGACCAGACCCGCGAGTTCTCGGCGATCCGCCAGGGCGTGATCGACATGGCGGTGGGCTCGACCATCAACTGGTCGCCGCAGGTCAAGGAGCTGAACCTGTTCTCGCTGCCGTTCCTGATGCCCGACTACAAGGCGCTGGACGCGCTCACCCAGGGCGAGGTCGGCAAGTCGATCTTCGCCACGCTGGACAAGTCCGGCGTGGTGCCGCTGGCGTGGGGCGAGAACGGTTTCCGCGAGGTCTCCAATTCCAAGCACGAGATCCGCAAGCCGGAAGACCTCAAGGGCCTGAAGCTGCGCGTGGTGGGCTCGCCGCTGTACATCGAGACCTTCAACGCGCTGGGCGCCAACCCCACGCAGATGAGCTGGGCCGACGCGCAGCCGGCGATGGCCTCGGGCGCGGTGGACGGCCAGGAGAACCCGCAGTCGGTGTTCGCCGCCGCCAAGCTGTACACCGTGGGCCAGAAGTTCGTCACCGCCTGGGGCTACGTCGCCGATCCGCTGATCTTCGTGGTCAACAAGCAGATCTGGGAAAGCTGGACCCCGGCCGACCGCGAGATCGTGCGCCAGGCCGCCATCGACGCCGGCAAGCAGGAAACCGCGCTGGCCCGCAAGGGGCTGGTCGAGGCCGGCGCGCCGGCCTGGAAGGAGATGGAGGCCCACGGCGTGAAGGTGACGCAACTGACGCCGGCCGAGCACGACGCCTTCCGCAAGGCCACCGCCAAGGTCTACGACAAGTGGAAGAAGCAGATCGGCGCCGATCTCGTGACCAAGGCCGAGGCGTCGATCGCCAAGCGCTGAATCGACGGGCGCCGGAGGGGGACGCGCCGCCGCGGCGGCGCGGTTTACTCTCCTTTTGTTGCATGATTGATACCGCAACTGCTATCAAGGGTGACAAAACGCGACCGTTAATAGGCATGCCAGGGCATGCTTGTTACAATCCGCCGTTGGCCGTGTGCGCGTGGCGCATCATTGCGGCCGCGGCGGCGCCCCGCAGACTTGAGACGCCGCCGTGGCCATGCCGTCGTGGCTTGCCGATAACCCGAATCCTCGCTCTGTCCCTGCCGGAACGCTATGCTGAACAATTCCCGCCGCGCCCCTTTGCTTGCCTGCCTGATCGGCCTGACGTCGTCGCTGTGCGCCGTTGGCGCGCTGGCTGCCGCCGATCCGGTGCCGGTGGCGGCAGCGCCGGCGCCGCTGAGCGCGGCCCCGGCCGGCAGCCCGCAGGCGTCGCCCGCCTCGCTGGGGCTGGTGGCCGAACTGCAGCAGCGCCTGCGCGACCGGACCGTGCGCGAGCTGCGCACGAGCTACAACGGCGACTACGGCACCACGCTGATGCTGGCCGACGACCAGGTGGTCTGCTACGTGGCGCTGTTCTACCAGAAGAACCTGTGGCGCGTGTTCCGCTTCGAGTCGATCGTCCCGGCCGAGCAGGCTTACCGCCAGGTCACGCGGCAGAGCGCCGTCTGGGCCGGCGACGACATCCGGCGCCAGGTGCTGGCGTCGCAGAAACGCGCGTATGACAAGGCGCTGCAGGACACCGAGGCGCGCGCCAACGCGCTCAACGAAGACCTGCGCGTGATGCAGGCCCAGCGCCAGCGCATCGCCGAGGAACAGCAGTCCGCGCATGCCGAGGTGCAGAGCGCCGAGGTCGAAAGCCGCGCCTCGCGCATCCGCCTGGACCAGCTGCAGCAGCAGATCCGCCGCATGGAGTCCTCGCTGGCCGATTCCGGCCTCGCCACGCCCGCGCAGGGCAGCCGTCCGCGCCGCTGAGCGGCTGAGCGGCTGGCCATCGGCGGCTCCGGCATGATCCGGGCCGTCCCCGCATGCACCGGCGCCGCTGGCGCCGCGAGTGCCGCGAGTGCCTTTCCCGCCCGATCCTGCCCGGCACCGTGTTCCGTTTGCCCCGGCCGCGCGTGCCGGCGGCATTTGCCGATTTTTCCCACGCCAGAATCCGTTCCGTCCGAGTCGCAGGCCGCCGCCGCGCGCCTATGATCCTGCGCTGACCGATGGCGCCCGGACGGGCCGGCGCCGCCGCGTCCATTGCGCCTCGGGGGTGAGCCGTGTCCAGATCCGTTTCCAGTCCCAATCCCAATCCCAATTCCGGTTCCCGCCGCCGTGGCGGCGGCGGTGCCGGTCCGGTCGATGTCGCCACGGGCCTGCCGCCGCTGCCGGCCGACGCGGCCGTGCCGCCGCCGTGGGGCACGAGCTTCGACGTGCGCGAATCGCTCGACGCGATGCGCGCCGCCGCGGTCAAGCGCCATCTCGCCACCATCGGCCCCGGCCAGGCGCGCTCGCTGCGCCGGGCGCGGCAGCGCAGCCTCGTGACCGGGCTGCTGGGCGGCGGTGTGGCGATGCTGGCGCTCTGGCTCGCCAGCATCGCCCTGCGCGGCAACGGGCCGCCGGCGGCCACCGTGGCGCGCGCGCCGGCCATGCCGGTGACGGCCGTGGCCGAGCAAGCCGCGCCGCCGGCCGCCCCGGCGGTCCATCCTGCCGAGGCGGCCCGGAGCGAGCCGGCCGCGGTGCCGCAGAGCATGCCCGCCGCGGTCGCGGCGGCGTCTCCGGCGGTTCCCGCGTTTGCCGACGCCTCGCCGCGGCCCGCGGCGGCTGGCGTCGAAAAACCTGCCGTGGCCGCTGCCCGCCCGGTGCGGCTGGCGCCGCCGCGGCTGATCGCCAGCCGCGGCGACTTCCGGCCGGCCGGGAATGTGGCCGAGGACGCCGGCGACGAAGCGCCCGAGGACGGCGCCTTCGACGGCTGGCCGCGTCCCAGCGCGGCGGCCTACCTGCCGCCCGACACGCCGTTCGAACTGCCCACGCATACGCGCCTGAGCGACGGCTGAGGCCGGAGAGCGGCGGAGAGAGGCGGGAAGCGGCGGGCGGGTGGATGGAACGAGCGCGCGGCGAATGATAGGCTAGCGCCCATGAAACCCGTATTCACTCTGCGCATGCCCATCCGGTGGGGCGACATGGACGCGATGGGCCATGTCAACAACACGGTCTATTTCCGCTACCTGGAGCAGGCGCGCATCGCCTGGTTCGAGTCGCTCGGGCACGGCGGCAAGGACGCCGCCGGCCACGGCCCGGTCATCATCAACGCGCACATGACCTTCATCCGGCAGTTGCGCTATCCCGGCGACATCGAATGCCGCATGTCCGCCGGCGGGCTGGGCCGCACCAGCTTCGAGACCCGCCTGGAGATCCGCCGCACCGACCAGCCCGAGGTGGTCTACGCCGAGGGTGGCGCCAAGGTGGTGTGGTGCGACTACGAGGCGGAGAAATCGGTGCCGGTGCCGGACGCGATCCGCGCGCTGATCGGGTAGACGCCGGCGGCGGCCGCGCCGCTCAGTGATTGACCAGGCGCTGCACCAGGTCCACCGCGGTGTGGGCGCCGTATTTCTTCATCAGCCGCGCGCGGTAGATGTCCACCGTGCGCGGGCTGATCGACAGCAGCTTGCCGATCTGCTTGCTGGTCCTGCCTTCCACCAGCTGCGCGGCGATGTCGCGCTCGCGCGCGGTCAGCTCGGCCGTGACCGGGCGCTTCTGCGACAAATCCTCGAAGGTCCAGATGCCCGCGCCGAGCGGCTGCGAGCGGTCCAGCGAGCGTCCCGTGACATGGCACCAGAACAGTTCGCCGCCGGCGCGCTTCATGATGCGCTCGTCCGAATAGGTCCCCCTGGCATTCATGATCGGCACGATGCGCGCGCCGGTGCGCTCGAACTCGTCGGCGGTGGGGTAGAGTACCTGGAACGATTCGCCGAGCAGCGCCTGCCGCGTGGTGCCGAAGATGCGGCACACCTCGTCGTTGCAGTCCTCGATCATGCGCTCGCGCGACAGCACGAGGCCGACCGGAGCAAGCTGGAAGGCGGTCTGGTAGTCGATGGCGGGCATTGGCTTATGTAGTTTTACGTATTGGCGCGGCATACCGCACATGCGTATGCTGTCGGACGTTCGGCAGCGGGGCGATGTCCGCCCGATTGTACCGTTACAATTTCACTGCGTGGCTCGCCGGCGGCACACCGCACGGCGCGTACAGCGACAGGAAAATCACCGAGGCAAGGAGATAAAGATGAACAAGGTCTACGCCAGCGCCGCGGAGGCGCTCGCGGGCGTCGTCCGCGACGGCCAGACGATCGCGGTCGGCGGATTCGGTCTGTGCGGCATTCCCGAGGCACTGATCGCGGCGCTGCGCGACAGCGGCGCCAAGCAGCTTACCTGCATCTCCAACAATGCCGGCGTCGACGGCTTCGGCCTCGGCCTGCTGCTGGCCACGCGCCAGATCAGCAAGATGATCTCGTCCTACGTGGGCGAGAACAAGGAGTTCGAGCGCCAGTACCTGGCCGGCGAGCTGGAGCTGGAATTCACGCCGCAGGGCACGCTGGCCGAGAAGCTGCGCGCCGGCGGCTCGGGCATCCCGGCTTTCTTCACCAAGACCGGCGTGGGCACCATCGTCGCCGAGGGCAAGGAAATCCGCGAGTTCGACGGCCACCAGTACGTGATGGAACGCGCGCTGACCGCCGACGTGGCGCTGGTCAAGGCCTACAAGGCCGACCGCGCGGGCAACCTGGTGTTCCGCCGCACCGCGCGCAACTTCAACCCGGTGTGCGCGATGGCGGGCAAGATCACGGTGGTGGAGGTCGAGCACCTGGTCGATACCGGCACGCTGGACCCGGACGAGATCCATACGCCGGGCATCTTCGTGCAGCGCATCGTGGTGAACGCCACTCCCGAGAAACGCATCGAGCAGCGCACCGTGCGGGTTTCAGAAAATCAGGCCAGCTAAGGAGCGACATCATGGCATGGACACGTGAGGAAATGGCGGCGCGCGCCGCGACCGAGCTGCAGGACGGCTTCTACGTCAACCTGGGCATCGGCCTGCCGACCCTGGTGGCCAACCACGTCCCGGCGGGCATGGAAGTGTGGCTGCAATCCGAGAACGGCCTGCTCGGCATCGGCCCGTTCCCGACCGAGGACGAAATCGACCCCGACATGATCAACGCCGGCAAGCAGACCGTGACCACGCTGCCGGGCTCGTCGATCTTCTCGTCGGCGGACTCGTTCGCGATGATCCGCGGCGGCCACATCAACCTGGCCATCCTGGGCGCGATGCAGGTCAGCGAGCGCGGCGACCTGGCCAACTGGATGATCCCCGGCAAGATGGTCAAGGGCATGGGCGGCGCGATGGACCTCGTCGCCGGCGTCGGCCGCGTGGTGGTGCTGATGGAACACACCGCCAAGAAGAAGGACGGCAGCGAGGACATCAAGATCCTCAAGGCCTGCAACCTGCCGCTGACCGGCGTGGGCGTGGTCAACCGCATCATCACCGACCTCGGCGTGCTCGACGTGACCGAGGCCGGCCTCAAGCTGGTCGAGACCGCGCCCGGCGTGAGCCGCGAAGAGGTCCAGAGCAAGACCGGCGCGCCGCTGCTGTGACCGCCTGACCGCCTGAACGCCCGGACTGCGGGCGGCGGCAATGCCGCCGGTCGTCTCTCCTCTTCGACGCGGGAGAGGGCCGGGGGAGATCGGCAGCCGTCGCCGTTCCAGGATCGCCCGCTACCCGAAATGGCCGCATCGCGGCCATTTCCGCTTCATGCGCCGCGCTTGTTGTAGCTGGCGAAGACCGAGGCCGCGCCGTCCCGGCGGATCAGGAAGACGTCGAACGGGTCCTTGCGCGAACCCTGCTCCATGCCCGGCGAGCCGACCGTCATGCCCGGCACCGCCAGCCCCGCGGCGGCGGGCCTGGTGGCAACCAGCCGCCTGATGTCGGCGGCCGGCACGTGTCCCTCGATGCCGTAGCCCGCGATCATGCCGGTGTGGCAGGAGCCGAAGCGCTCCGGAATGCCGGCACGCGCCCGGTACGGCCCCGTATCGTCCACATTGCGCACCGTCACGGCGAAGCCGTTGGCGCGCAGGTGCTCGACCCAGCCTTCGCAGCAGCCGCAGGTCGGCGTCTTGAAGACTTCGATGGCCGCCGCCGGCGCGGCCTGGGCGCGCCCGAGCGCGAGCGCGGCGGCGGCGCCGGCCGCCAGGGTCTGGATGAAGATGCGTCTTTGCATGACCGGTTCCTTGCGTTCGGGTCTTCGTGGCGCGGCCGCCTGTGCCCGCGCGGGTTTGCGCGATCGCGCGCCTGGCGGCGCGTGCGTGGCGGGTGCGCGGCGCGCGTATGGCGCGCATATGGCGCGCGTGTGGCGATGGCGGCCGGATGCTGTGGCATTGTAACTGCTGCGGCGTACAATCCAGCTTTGCCCAGCCGCGTGCCGCCCAGCCGGCGGCGCCGCTTCGATAACGCTTTGCCAGGGAGTTCAGATGTCAGTCAGTCCGCGCCTCGGCTTCGTCCAGTGCATCAGCCCGGCGGGGCTCCACCGCATGGCGTATCACGAGTGGGGCGACCCCGCCAATCCCCGTGTCCTGATGTGCGTGCATGGCCTGACGCGCACCGGCCGCGATTTCGATACCGTGGCGGCCGCGCTGTGCGGCGAGTACCGCGTGGTCTGCCCCGACGTGGTCGGGCGCGGCCGCTCGGACTGGCTGGCCGACCCGCGCCGCTACGTCGTGCCGCAGTACGTGTCCGACATGGTCACGCTGATCGCGCGGCTCAACGTCGAGCAGGTCGACTGGTTCGGCACCTCGATGGGCGGCCTGATCGGCATGGGCCTGGCCGGCCTGCCCAAGGCGCCGGTGCGCAAGCTGCTGCTCAACGACGTGGGCCCGCGC
>NZ_AQPL01000127.1:0-3216 GCF_000395345.1 Cupriavidus sp. WS
GTGCGCAAGCTGCTGCTCAACGACGTGGGCCCGCGCCTGGCCGCCTCGGCGGTGGAGCGCATCGGCGCCTACCTCGGCCTGCCGGTGCGTTTCAAGACCTTCGAGGAAGGCCTGGCCTACCTGCAGACCATCAGCGCCTCGTTCGGCCGCCACACGCCCGAGCAGTGGCGCGAGCTCAACGGCGCCATCCTCAAGCCGATGCAGGGCGCCGAGGGCCTGGAATGGGGCTTGCATTACGATCCGGCGATGGCGCTGCCGTTCCGCGAGACCACGCCCGAGCAGATAAGCGCCGGCGAGGCCGCGCTGTGGCACATGTTCGAGGCCATCCAGGCGCCCACGCTGGTGGTGCGCGGCGCCCAGTCCGACCTGCTCACGCGCGAGACCGTGGCCGAGATGGTGTCGCGCGGGCGCAATGTCAGCGCGGTGGAAGTGCAGGACGTGGGGCATGCGCCGACCTTCATCGACCCGGCGCAGATCGCCATCGCCCGCCAGTTTTTCCTGGGCGCGGCCTGACGCGCGGCGGCAGTTTTTCCAACAGACCAACCGGGCGAACCGGAGCAACAGAGTTTTTTGCCATGAGCACCAGTGAACTGAAGCGCGCCCACGTGGGCAAGCGCCTGTCCGAATACGCGATCTACAACGGCGTGGTCTACCTCGCCGGCCAGGTGGCGGAAACCGATCCCGCCGCCGACCTGCGCGGCCAGACCGGCGAGGTGCTGGGCCACGTCGAGCGCCTGCTGGCGGAAGCCGGCAGCGACAAGAGCCGCATCCTGTCGTGCCAGATCTTCCTCACCAACGTGGACGAGATCGGCATCATGAACGAGGTGTGGGACGCCTGGGTGGTGCCCGGCGCCACGCCGCCGCGCGCCACCGTGGAGGCGCGCCTGGCCAATCCCGGGTACCGCATCGAAGTGGTGGTGACCGCCGCGCTCAAGTGAGGCGGGTGCAGCGAGATGGTGACGTCGACTGACCTGGCCGGGCAGGTTGCCGGCACGCCCGACGCCGGGCTGGTGGAGCGCGCGCTGGCCTACGTGCGCGAGCGCGGCGGCGCCGCGCAGCTGCCTACCGGCGAGCCGGTGCTCACGCATGCCGAGGGCATGCTGCGCATTCTCGACGGCCTGCGCGTCGACGATGCCGCGCGCGCGGCGGCCTGCCTGTTCGCGGTGGCGGCGTTCGTGCCGGGCTGCGAGGAAGACATCGAGCCGCGCTTCGGCGAGGAGGTCGCCCGGCTGGTCAGGGGCGTGCGGCAGCTGCTGCGCATCGGCGCGATCGCGGTCGGCCACAGCGGCGCGCCGGAAACCACCAAGGACGAGATCGCCGCGCGCCAGGAGCAGGTGGAGGCGCTGCGCAAGATGCTGCTGGCGTTCGCGCAGGACATCCGCGTGGTGCTGGTGCGGCTGGCCTCGCGCCTGCAGACGCTGCGCTGGCTGGCGCAGGTCAAGGCGCAGCCGCTGCCCGGCGTGGCGCGCGAGACGCTGGACATCTACGCGCCGCTGGCCAACCGGCTCGGCATCTGGCAGATGAAGTGGGAGCTGGAGGACCTGGCGTTCCGCTTCGAGCAGCCCGATACCTACAAGCGCATCGCCAGGCTGCTCGACGAGAAGCGCATCGAGCGCGAAGGCTACATCGCCAGCGCCATCGCGCGGCTGCAGTCCGAGCTCGAGACCGCCGGCATCCGCGCCGAGGTGACGGGCCGGCCCAAGCATATCTACAGCATCTGGAAGAAGATGCGCGGCAAGGAGCTGGACTTTGCCGACCTCTACGACGTGCGCGCGTTCCGCGTGATCGTGGACGACATCAAGGACTGCTACACGGTGCTGGGCATCGTGCACCATATCTGGCAGCCGATCCCGCGCGAGTTCGACGACTACATCTCGCGGCCCAAGGCCAACGGCTACAAGTCGCTGCACACGGTGGTGATCGGCGACGACGGGCGCGCCTTCGAGGTGCAGATCCGCACCCAGGAAATGCATCACTTCGCCGAGTACGGCGTGGCCGCGCACTGGCGCTACAAGGAAGCCGGCAGCAAGGGCTACAGCGGCCAGTTCTCGGCCAGCGAGCGCTACGACGAGAAGATCGCGTGGCTGCGCCAGCTGCTGGCGTGGAAGGACGACGCCGACCATTCGGTGGCGCACGACGAGTCGTGGGAGCAGCTCAAGCACGCCGCCATCGACGACCACATCTACGTGCTCACGCCGCAGGCGCGCGTGGTGGCGCTGCCGCAGGGCGCCACGCCGGTCGACTTCGCCTACTACCTGCATACCGACCTGGGCCACCGCTGCCGCGGCGCGCGCGTGGACGGCACGATGGTGCCGCTGAACACGCCGCTCAAGAACGGGCAGACGGTGGAGATCATCGCCGTCAAGCAGGGCGGCCCGTCGCGCGACTGGCTCAACACCGAGCTGGGCTACCTCGCCGCGCCGCGCGCGCGCGCCAAGGTGCGGGCCTGGTTCAACGCGCTCGACTCGCAGGAAACCATCGCGCAGGGCCGCGCGCTGATCGACAAGACGCTGCAGCGCGAGGGCAAGACCGCGGTCAGCCTGGACGACCTCGCCGCGCGGCTCGGCTTCAAGACGCCGGACGAGCTGTTCTCGGCGGTGGGCAAGGAAGAGTTCAGCCTGCGCCACGTGGAGCAGGCGCTGCGCCACCCGGAGGGCGAGGCCGCCGCGCCGGTCAGCGAGGAAGAGGCCGTCACCAAGAAGAGCCGCGCCACCAGCGTGGCGCGCGGCGCCAAGAGCGGCGTGCTGGTGGTGGGCGTGGACTCGCTGATGACGCAGATGTCCCGGTGCTGCAAGCCGGCGCCGCCGGACGACATCGTCGGCTTCGTCACGCGCGGGCGCGGCGTGTCGATCCACCGGCGCAGCTGCCCGACCTTCGGCCAGTTGTCGGCGCGCGCGCCGGAGCGCGTGATCCAGACCGAGTGGGGCAAGAAGAGCGACGCGGTCTACCCGGTGGACATCCACGTCGAGGCGGTCGACCGGCAGGGCCTGCTGCGCGACATCTCCGAAGTGCTGTCGCGCGAGAAGATCAACGTCACCGGCGTGAAGACGCTGTCGAGCAAGGGCGTGGCGCGCATGCAGTTCACCGCCGAGGTGTCCGAGGCGACGCAATTGCAGCGCGCGCTCGGGCTGATCGAGGACGTGGCAGGGGTCTTGCAGGCGAAACGAAAGTGATGCTATACTCGCGCTTTCGCTAGGCTCGTAGCTCAGCTGGTTA